>NZ_JBNPOQ010000025.1:0-33675 GCF_050315235.1 Bariatricus sp. SGI.019
TAGGCGGGGATAGCTTATTGATACTTGCCCCATTCGGGGGCATTGAGTAAGAAGCCCCCACCTCAAACAACGTTAAGTGGTGGGAGCATGTCACGTGCTGCCAAATACTTTTGACACTGTGTTTTCAGCAAAGTAAAACAGGTTTGATAGACAGAAAAAGAAAAAGTGATTATTCTCAGAACAGGTCAAGAGAACAAATCACTTGCAAAGGAGAATATTTTATGGAGCTGAACGCACAGATAAAAAAATACCGAAGGTCGCTTAATCTGTCCCAGGAGGAATTGGCTGAAAAGGTATACGTGACAAGACAGACGATTTCAAATTGGGAGAATGGAAAGAGCTACCCCGATATTCATAGCCTGCTGCTTCTCAGCTCATTGTTCAATGTATCTCTCGACCAACTGATTAAAGGAGATATAGAGACAATGAAAGAAATGATTGACGAGCAGGAAGTTAAGAAGTTTAATTATTACGGAAACATTTTCACTACTCATCTTTTGATTTTGATGATCTCAGCGGCACCGCTATTTATTTGGTTAGAACAATATGCGGTTATACCTTTCGGGGTATTGTTCGCGATTACGATGTTTTGGGCATCAAAAGTTGAAAAAATCAAGAAAGAAAATGATATACAGACATATAAGGAAATTGTTGCATTTTGTGAAGGTAAAAAATTAGATGAAATTCATAAGATGGTTGAAGCAGGAAAACGTCCATACCAAAATATCTTAAAGGTTATTATCAGTGCTGTTGTTACAGCAGCGATTTGTTTTTTGATTGGAGGTTTAACGCACATATTCTTGAATTGAGCATCATTTTGTATCTGCGGCCATAAGAACAAAGAGTCAGACGCACAGACACCAAGCTGATGAGTTTTACAAAATGAACAAGGTGGAGATAAACTACTGTGAAAAAAGAACAATTATTGTAACGGCTTTCTTTGGGTTTGAAAGCCCGACGGGTTATAGTATTACAAATATCGATAAGATTGAAAGCAGGTCCATTGCTAATGCTATGTTCATTCCGCCTGTGTCACCGGCAATAAAGAAGATCAAGGGTATTCTTACGGTAAATGGACGAATGAATATATGCGTTAGTCAAAGATATAGCAACAGCGAGTTGCTTGCCTGACAGATGAAGAGTTGATTGATTTTTGCGTAGAACATATGGCAAATGAAGATTGGCCTGCAGAACAGGTGCGTGCGCATATGGAAGCAGTGGTGCCGAGATTGAATCGTTGGAAATAATAGACATCGAAAATTGCACAATGAGTTCATTTTATTAGGAATTCAATTTTTCTTTCTCCGCATTCAGGAGATCAATATTGATGTTATTTTCGCTGGCTGTCTTATCCACCCACAGATTCAGGGAATCAATGGCAAGGGATACTTCGTCTAATTTCTTACTGATAAATGCAAAATCCTTGATTTCATCATCAGTAATCTTGCCATCCCGGGCAATCTGGATCAGACGGCTGGTTAATGGGTTGATTTCATTCAGGCTGGCAATGGTCTCCAGGATGATCGTGGATAATTCTGATATTTCAATCTCTGGAACGTAGCGGCTGCCGATAGCGCATTTGTGGGAACAGTAATAATTACAAAGGTCTGGCCGTTTATAACAGTCGGCCATCTGAATGATATCGTATGGTGTCGGCTCCTGCAGCTCGTATTCGATTTTTTCAATTCTGGAAGCGGATACACCGACCATGTTCTCACTGGCTTTTTCACGAGTCAGTCCCTGAGCTTCCCGGCATAACTGATATATATTTTTATTCTCTCTTGTCGATTGTTTTCCCATGAATCATTTCCTCTTATTTCTCTAAAATTGTGAAATACACATGGTTAAGCCTTCGCTTCTGGTGTGTACTTCTTATTCTAAAATGATTATACTGAAAACATGGAAAAACAGCAAGGATAAGGCGGATGAAATGAGGTGGAAAGATGTTATCACTATTATTTGCGATATGCATGATCTGGGTATTTGGAAAATTATTTATCTTCGGGATTAAAGCAGCCTGGGGAATATCAAAGTTCATTGTCACTGTTGTGTTATTGCCGCTGGCTTTGATAGGATTGGTAGTTGGTGGATTCATATATTTGGCATTTCCAATATTGGTTGTGGTGGGAATTGTGTCATTAATTTGTAAGAACTAAAGAGAAACAGAAATAATTGCTTTGGGGACAGCAGCTTCATATGTTATAATGATTACACTGTGATTGGAAAAAGGAGAAGAAGAAATGATATATAATAACGTATTAGAAGCGGTGGGTAATACTCCGATGATCCGCCTGAACCGAATGGTGGATGAAGACTGTGCGGAGATTCTTGTCAAATTTGAAGCGGTCAATGTAGGCGGGTCCATCAAGACAAGAACGGCATTGAATATGATTATGGATGCGGAAGAAAAAGGAATTATCAAAGAAGATACCATTATTGTAGAACCAACAAGTGGAAACCAGGGGATCGGCCTAGCGTTGGTCGGAGCAGTAAGAGGCTACAAGACGGTTATCATTATGCCGGATTCTGTCAGTGAAGAGAGGCGTAAGCTGGTGAAGCAGTATGGGGCAGATATCCGAGTTGTACATGATGAAGGTGATATAGGAAAATGTATCAATGACTGTATTCAGATGGCGATGGATATGAAGGCGGAAGATCCAAGAGTATTTGTGCCGCAGCAATTTGAAAATATGGCCAATTATCAGGTGCATTATGAAAAGACAGGTGCTGAGATCGTGGAACAGGTCGGAAAGAAGATTGATGGATTCTGTTCGGGAATCGGAACAGGAGGAACGATCAGTGGAATTGGTGCGGCCCTCAGGAAGGCCAATCCCGATATAGAGATCTGGGCTCTTGAGCCGGAGAATGCAGCAATCCTCTCTGGAAAGGAAGTCGGTTCACATATTCAGATGGGAATTGGAGATGGAGTGATCCCAGGTATCTTAGACCAGAAGATTTATGATGAGATCGTGATTGTGACAGATGAAGAAGCAATTCAGACGGCAAGAGAACTGGCAAGAAAAGAAGGCCTTCTCTGCGGCATCTCCAGTGGAACAAATGTGGCAGCAGCAATGAAGCTTGCACGGAAACTTGGAAAAGGAAAGACCGTAGTAACGGTACTTCCGGACACTGCGGAGAGATATTATTCAACACCATTATTTGAAGGATAAAAGGGCGGATATCATATGGAATATAAGTTTTGGGGCTGGGAACAGGCGGATGTTGTGGCTGTAACAGACCAATATAAGGGGATTCGTACACCGGCTGATTTATATGCTGCACTGTCAGAAATCTGGTGTGCTAAGACCTGCGCACCAAGAATGCGGCAGAAATGGACACCGGAAAATAAGACGCTGGGACAGTGCTCGATTACAGCATTTTTGGCACAGGACATATTTGGCGGTAAGGTGTATGGCGTCTTGCGGCCTGGTGGAAATTATCATTGTTATAATGTGGTTGGGGACTGTCGTTTTGATCTGACGAGTGAACAGTTTGGTGGGGAAGTATTGGTGTATGACGGCAACCCAGAACAATTCCGCGATGTTCATTTTGCAAAAGAGGAGAATCGGTTAAGGTACGAATATCTGAAAAAGGAATTGGAGTTGTATTGTATGAGAGAATGAAAGAAGCATCAGCCTCCTATGATAATTGATGAACAGATTTCTATAAGAAAATGGAAAGAACTTTTAGAAAACATCTCTTGACAAGTTAGTGAAAGATAACTATAATGCAAAGCGGGTTAGATGAAACTAACTCGTTTTTTATGAGGATTGGTTAGTCTGAACTAATAACTTTCCTCGAAGGCGGTCAAGAAAACGCTGCGGGAAAAGATTTACAAGAAACTGCTGCGCATTGCTGAAACAGTGTATTCTGTGGAGAATGGAAGGAAAAACAACGTTTATTAAAGGAGGAACATTTCTATTGAATCGGAAAAAGATGTACATCATTGATATATTACTTGCGGTAGACTTTATCGTTTTAGCCCTCAGCGGCTTTGCGATTCATTTTTCAGATGGGAAAGTCTGGGCAATCATGCACAGTATCACTGCAGTCCTGTGCATCGTATTGGTTGTTTTACATATCAGGAGATTATCTGTGAATCTGAAAAAATGATTTATATTATTTTGATCATCTACTTCATTGTTGGGATTAAAACGAGCCCATCGGATAGTGCGAAAGTTGAATATTAATATCGCAAAAAGTGAAAAGTATGAAGAGGTATCAGATTTGGTGAAGTTGTTCGAATGAAAAAAGATTGCGCTTAATGCGCAATCTTCAGGATGTAGATAAAGTTTATACAAAAATATCACTCAGTGAAGATGTATTTCTCCTGGTATGAAATCCGAAAGTAATCGCTTTCAAATCTTCACCTTTTTGCCAGCGTGCAAATAAATCGAGTTTGCGCTCATAGCCAAGGATGATTGCATTTATCCTGCTTTCAGTCATGTTTGTGTCAAGGGAGTAAAGATCTTTGATAAATGCAGGATCGGGCACCTTTGTTATGTCGACCAGACTGCGGTCTTTCACAAGTGAAAGTAGTCCCAGCTCTGTGCCAGAAAAGCTCTCAGTTGCTATTTTAAGCATATCTTTGTCGTTGTCAGGGACAGAATCATTTACAAACATTGACTTTCCACTATCATAAATCGGGGCAGGTTGTATAAATTTTAATGTGTCGGCATCTCTCAATACTGCTATATTAGATAAATGTCTGTCACGTCCGGAAAGGATAAAATCGGTCATAATCTGATATTCAAGAAATGGCCTTAATTCATTTTCTGACAGACCATGTTCATTGCAGACGGATATGAAATGTTCATATGTGTTGGTATCTGTTTTTTTCTTTTTTGATGTCACAATATCATAGGCAGAGATCAGTTCTGCCTTTGTAGATGTAAATAGTTCAGAGAAACAACCGTATTGATATGGTTTTCCATGTATCTCTAACAATCTGTAAGTAGTGTGATTTGAAAATCCCTGTAGTTCATGAAGCTTTGTGGCGATAATTTCATTGAAGCATTCCTGAGATAATGCATCTCGATTTCCTTTAATCATTCCACGCTTGCCATTTCGGATAGTCCAGCATTTTTCAAGAGTTCCCTGGAGAGAACTGTTTGGTGTATAGTGTGGAATGCCATCGGGAGTGGCAGGTCCGTCATTTTCTATGTTGATATCATTGTGAAAATTATTTTCAAATAAGTTTACATCTTTCCACCGAAGACCGGAGTCAACAGGAGATATCCAGTAATAGTCGGTAAGTGAGAGCCCAAGATTTTTTGCGAGGTAGTCTTCCGGCCCCAGAAGGTCCTTGTCCACAAGCATTTGCCTGATATGTCCCTGGAAAATGGGGACGGCACGTCTTGCCCACCACTTCTTAAGCCAGTCGGTGCTGTCTGGATTATGTAATGGAGCAAGAGAAGCATTATTCTCAAATAATTTGTAATCTTGTATAGAACCATCTTCGGTAAGATTAATCACGGCAATGGCATTATCTTGTCGTTTTAGAATATATGGTCTCATAGGCATCCTCCATTGCGAGCTTTGCCAGCAGCTCTTCTAATTTCCATTTTGCCAGTTCCTCAATAACCTGCGTAGCTTCATGCTTTACCGGCATTATTTCTTCTTCATAAGTTTTTCCGTCTTTAACAAAAGATAAACAGTACGTCTTATGCTTAATGCAGATAATAGCAGCGGTGTCATATTTTTCAGATTGAACGTTACAGGTATAAAGACACATCTTATATAGTTCATTCATTGATATACCCAGTGCCTCGGATAATGCATATAACTGTCCGCTTTTTAATTTTTCAACAGGTAGCTTGTGATTCGCCAGATCATTTAAGGTGCTGTAAGGAACACGGCTACTTCCCGCAAGCTTATACATGGATATATGATTATTTTCCAAAAAAGATTTCAACATAATTTGTTCACCTCACAATTAATTATACCGTATATGCGGTATATATACAACAAATTTTTATCGACAATGAGTTCTGTCTAGAAATGATGTGGCAAACATTCTGTTATTCCTTGCAAGTGATGAATCCCGTGCTATCACTGGTCAGGCACTGCAGACCGACTTTGGTGGAACATTATAAAAAATAGAAAGATGAAAGTGTGCTGAGGAGTCTGGAGAAAAAATCTCCAGGCTTCTTTTTTAATCTGCATAAAATGAATGTATTGAATTAGCCTTGGTTTAATAGTATAATTTTTAATAGAATGTATTAGCAATGAGGAGGAAACTGCAATGATTACTTGGAATAACTTAGATAAACTGGCTTCTTTTCAGGAGCTTTTGGATGCGAAGCGTGTGAATCTTGCTGAAGTTATGGCGGGAGAAAATGGTGCAGAGCGTGTGAAGAAATACAGCGTACCAATGGCAGAAGGCCTTGCTTTTAACTATGGTGCGAAGCAGGTGGATGATGCTGTATTGGAAGTACTTGCGAAATTGGCAGAGGAGGCTCAGCTTACAGAAAAATATGAGGCACTTTACAATGGTGAGGTGATCAATACTGGAGAGAAGCGTCTGGTACTCCATCAGCTGACCCGTGGACAGCTGGGAGAGGATGTTGTAGCTGACGGCGTGAATAAACGAGACTTTTATGTAGAACAGCAGACCAAGATTGCGGAATTTGCGAATAAAGTACATGCCGGAGAGATTACGAATGCAGCCGGAGAGAAATTTACAACGGTTGTACAGATCGGAATCGGCGGAAGTGATCTTGGCCCTCGTGCAATGTATCTGGCTCTTGAGAATTGGGCGAAGGTAAATGATACATTAAAGATGAAAGCTCAGTTTATCAGTAATGTTGACCCAGATGATGCAGCAGGCGTTCTGAGTAATATTGACATCGCTCATTCTATCTTCGTACTTGTGTCCAAATCAGGTACAACACTTGAGACATTGACCAATGAGTCCTTTGTAAAAGATGCGCTTGCAAAAGCTGGACTGGATGCATCCAAGCATATGATCGCAGTTACAAGTGAGACTTCTCCGCTTGCAAAGAGTGATGATTATCTTGCTGCATTCTTTATGGATGATTATATTGGCGGACGTTATTCTTCAACATCTGCAGTTGGCGGAGCTGTGTTGTCCCTGGCATTCGGACCAGAAGTATTTGCTCAGTTCCTGGATGGTGCAGCCAAGGAAGATGAACTTTCCAAGAATAAAGAATTGCTGGAGAACCCGGCGATGTTGGATGCATTGATCGGTGTGTATGAGCGCAATGTACTTGGATATCAGAATACGGCAGTCCTTCCATATTCTCAGGCACTCAGCCGCTTCCCGGCACATTTGCAGCAGCTGGATATGGAGTCCAATGGTAAATCTGTGAATCGTTTTGGAGAACCAGTAGCTTATCCGACAGGTCCAGTTATCTTTGGAGAACCGGGAACAAACGGACAGCACTCTTTCTATCAGCTCCTTCATCAGGGAACGGATATTGTGCCACTCCAGTTCGTTGGATTTAAGAGCAATCAGATGGGTACTGATGTTGTGATTCAGGATAGTACAAGCCAGCAGAAATTATGTGCAAATGTAGCTGCACAGATTGTAGCATTTGCATGTGGAAAAGATGATGAGAATCGTAATAAAAAGTTCGAAGGTGGACGTCCGTCAAGTATTATTATTGGAGAACAGCTGAATCCAAAATCATTGGGTGCGCTGCTTTCACACTTTGAGAATAAAGTCATGTTCCAGGGATTCGTATGGAATCTGAACAGCTTTGACCAGGAAGGTGTTCAGCTTGGAAAAGTATTAGCTAAGCGTGTACTTGCTCATGAAACAGACGGAGCACTGAAGGTATACAGTGATTTGCTGAATATCTAACAGATTATGATTTGCAAAAAAGCAGTCGTGAGAATCTCATGGCTGCTTTTCTTGTCTAAAAGACAGATTGGAGGAAGCATAGATGAAGAAACAATTACAATACACGCGTATAAACCAGCAGCTCCAGAACCTGCTTGGTGTAACACCTTATCAGATTACTCAGCTTGCCAATGCATCTGCTCTTCTGGCGCAAAGCCTGGAAGATATTAACTGGGCGGGATTTTATCTTATGGAAGATGGTAAGCTGATTCTAGGGCCATTTCAGGGGAAGGTTGCCTGTATGGAGATCAAGATTGGAAGTGGTGTGTGCGGCACAGCGGTGGCAAGAGATGAGATTATGCTGGTGAGGGACGTGCACCAGTTTCCAGGACATATTTCCTGTGACAGTGCTTCGAATTCCGAGATTGTCCTTCCAATACATAAGAACGGGCATGTGATAGGGGTGCTGGATATTGATAGTCCGATTCTGGCAAGATTCGATGAAACGGACCGAGAAGGACTAAGTGAATTTGTGAGGATATTAGAGGAGAAGCTATAAAAATATTATTGAAAGATGAGGAATTACTTGTATTTGAGGGAGTATAACTTGTGTTATAGTTATGCTCCCTCCATCATTTATAGAAGCACTATTTGGCCATGTCAATCAATCCCTGATACATTCTTTGGGTTGTTGGAACTGGAACATTAAGTTTTTTTGCTTCTCGTACAATATATCCACTGAATGTCTCTAATTCGGACATTTTTCCATTACAGATATCCCGCTGCAGGGAACTGGTGGCATCTTCCGCAAGCTCGTGGTAGAATCTTCGGATGATAGAATCAATATGAGCCTGTGTTACATGGACGTGCCTGGCTAATGCAACTTGATAAGCTTCATTTACCAGATCTTCATATTCTTTTGCTTTTACAGGATCGTTCCGAAGCTGGCCGATGGTGTTGTTATAATAGGCAGTTGTGACATTGTATGCGCAGTTTAAGATATATTTTCTCCAGATAGCCTGTTCAATATCAGGAGCAACTTTGTGATCAATATTGGCGCCGGATAAAAGGTCAGATACTGCCTGTACTGCCTGCTGCTGTGCAGCATCTGCATGAGGAATGCCGATATACAGGTTGGCGAAATCCCCTTGCTGTGTGATGGAGTAATCAGCGTTTGCAAAGGCTACGATATAGATAAGGGAATCTACAACAATGCCTTTGTGCAGAATACTTCGGATCCGGTCACCGGGATCTACGCCATTCATAACGGGAATGATCACTGTATGATCGGTTACCGCATGCTCCATACTGTGGCATACATCTTCCAGAGAGTAATTTTTTACACATACAAAGATATAATCCTGTTCTTCAAGATCTTCAATGGTCGTTACTTTTTCTGGCATTACGGTTATCTCTCCATGATAGTCGCTGTGGAGTGTCAGGCCGTTCGTCTGTAAGGATTCCAGACGCTGTCCTCTTGCTGCGAATGTAACATGTGGATAATGTTTTCCAAGCATACCGGCCATATATCCACCGACACCGCCGATGCCGATGACTGCAATTTTTTTATTTTCTGTCACTTCTTGATTCATATACCTTCCTCCCTGTCAATCGATTCATCTGTCATTTATTGTACTACAATGCCGATGTTGATGTACAGAAAAACATGAATTTGCTATATTGTGGAGTTTTTGTTCTTGTATGGAAGGTGTATTCCCGAATTGAAAGAAATAAGAATTAATGGTATGATAAATACATCTTTTATGAAAATAGTTCGTGACAGAAAGTAGGTTGAAAGATGATGACAAAGAAAGTAATTGTAGCCGGACATATTTGTCTGGATATTACACCGTTATTCCCAGAGCAAAAGGTTGAGAATATCGCAGATTTTCTGCTTCCGGGAAGATCAATAGAGACGAAGAATGTGGATGTACATACAGGTGGAGCAGTAGCGAACACTGGACTTGCCATGAAGATTCTGGGGGCCGATGTGTCTCTGATGGGTAAGGTGGGAGATGATCCATTTGGAGAGATGGTCCTAAGCATATTGAAGAAATATGATGCGGATCAGGGGATGATCGTTGCACAAGGAGAGGCAACGTCGAGTTCGATTGTCCTGGCAATTCCGGGGATTGACCGGATGTTCCTGCACAATCCTGGCGCGAATCATACATTCCAGCCGGAAGATATTCCAGAGAAGGACTTAGAGAAAGCTGCATTATTCCACTATGGATATCCATCGGTCATGGCTTCTATGTACAGAAATGAGGGAAGCGGTCTGGTCAGGATGATGAAGAAGGTTAAGAAAGCAGGCGTTGCCACCTCACTGGATCTGGCGGTGGTTGATGAAAATTCAGAGGCAGGAAGAGAAGATTGGAATAAGATTCTTAAGAAAGTGATTCCTTATGTGGATTTCTTCGTCCCAAGTGTGGAGGAATTGTGTTTTATGCTTGATCGAAAGCTGTTTGCACAATGGAGAGAAAGAGCAAAAGGAAAAGAGATCACTTCTGTGCTGGATATAGAAAACGACGTAAAACCATTGGCTGATCTTTGCATGTCTTACGGAGCGAAAGTATTATTGATTAAGTGTGGAGCGACTGGAATGTATTACCGCACAGCTGAGAAGGATGTGCTGCAGCAAGTTGGAGCGCGGATGGAACTGGATCTGGAACAATGGGCTGACAAAGAAGGATTCGAGAAGAGCTTTGTGCCGGAATGTGTTCTGTCCGGGACAGGCGCAGGTGATACCAGTATAGCAGCATTCCTTACCGCTGTGCTGGAAGGAAGTTCACCTAAGGAGGCTGTTTCGCTCGCAGCGGCGGAAGGTGCTTCCTGTGTGACTGCATTTGACGCATTGGGAGGAATCCGCACACTGAATGAACTGCGAGAGAAGATTGCAGCAGGATGGGAAAAATACTAGAAGAGGTAGATAGGACATGAAGATTCCTAAGGAAAACAGACACAGAATTGTAATCATGCTGATTATATGTATTCTATTTCTGGCGCTTTTGACGGGAATCAGCGTTTTTCTGGAAAATAAACTGGAGATCAGAGAAAAAACAAGAGTAGATGATACCATATATCAGAAGCATATTGTTATGATCAGTGAAGAACCGTCTGAGGAATTCTGGCTCTCCATCTATCAAAGTGCCAGAGAGGAAGGAAAGAAACAAGGAATATATATTGAAAATTTTGGAGAAAGACTTGTAGAAGACTATACGACAGAAGAACTTTTTGAGATGACGGTCGCGGCGAAGGTTGATGGTATCATATTGAAAGCAGATGGAGGGGAAGGGCTGACAGAGCAGATAAAGAAGGCGGCAAAGGCTGGAATCCCTGTTATGACAATTCTGTCGGATGTGCCAGACAGTGAAAGAATCAGTTTTGTCAGCGGCAATGACTTTGCGACCGGCGAGTTGTATGGCGATGAGATTATTGAAGAGGTAGAGAATATATCGAATGAGCTGGGAAGAAAAGTAAGAGTTTCTGTGTTAGTTGATTCCAATAGAGAGCAGACGGCCCCGAACCTGATCTACTCGGGTATCCATGAAGCAACGGCTTCTGTCAGTGATAAGATGGAGTTTTCTGCAAGTGTCATTGATAATTCCGGCAAGTTTGAATCAGAAGAGACGGTAAGAAACCTGCTTCTGGATTCGGAACCGCCGGATATCCTGGTGTGCTTAAGTGCGGTAGACACGATCAGCGCCTATCAGAGTGTGGTGGATTATAACCGTGTAGGTCAGATCGTGATTGTAGGATATTATTCTTCGGAAGATACGTTGGAAGGAATTCAGAAAGGAATCATCAAGTCCAGTGTATTGATTAATGCACAGGATCTGGGAAAAACAGCTGCACAGGGAATGAGTGAGTATCTTGAAAAAGAATATGTGAATGAATATCTTACGGTTACACCAACGTTGATTACCAGAGAGAATGTGAAAGATTATATGGAAAAGGACGAATAATAGCAGATGAAAAGGAAGAGATCCATTCGTACAAAACTGTTGGAAGTGTTTGTAGTGATCATGGTGTTAGTATTTGTGCTGAATATATACTTGTCCTACAATCAAAATAGAACAGTTCACCAGATTGACAGTGTATACAGTAATAATATACAGTTGAATGATCTGTCGAATACGCTGGATGGGATTCAGTCGGCACTTTATCAGTATCTGAATACAAAGAGTTCAGATCAGCTGGAGGATTTTTACTCTTATACACAGGATTATAATAATATGATTGGTCAGTTGAATCACCAGACTGTGGACGACGACAATAAATTGATGGAAAAAAATATATATAATATGTCCCTGACTTATCTGGAAAAAGCGGATGATGCGGTAGAAGCAAAACGAGGACGTAACGTCAGCAAATATAATGACGATTATGGCGAGGCAAAAAGACTGTATGATTATCTTCAATCGTGTATTAACAGCTTGAATACATCGGTCTTTCTTGAAAGTTCTAATAATTATTCACTGCTGCGCACCTCACTGACATATTTGACCGGAATCAGTATGTTCCTGTTGTTTGCCGCGCTCTTGATTGCATTTACATGGATTTTTATTATGACAAGAAATATTACAAGACCATTGATCCAGCTTGCAGATGCGGCAAATGAAATTGCAAGAGGTAATATGGAAGTCGATTTCCCCATCGTGGAGACTGGGGATGAGATCACGACGGTGGCAAAAGCATGCAACAAGATGATAGACAGTATCCGTGTATATATTCAAAAGACAAAGGAAAATTATGAACGTGAAAATAAATTGATTGAGAATGAACTGATTATGAAGAATGAGTTGAAAGAAGCTCAATTAAAGTATCTTCAGGCACAGATCAATCCTCATTTTCTTTTTAACAGTCTGAATGCAGGAGCGCAGCTTGCCATGATGGAAGGGGCAGAAAAAGCATGCCTTTTTATTGAGAATATGGCAGATTTTTTTCGCTATAATGTACGAAAGATTGACAAGGATACAACGCTTCGGGAAGAGTTGAAGCTGGTAGATAATTATGTGTATATATTGAATGTAAGGTTTTCTGGCGACATTCATTATAGTAAGCAGATTGATGAGCGGTTCCTGGATACGGTCATGCCCAGTATGATTATCCAGCCTTTGATTGAGAATGCTGTCAACCATGGAATCCGTGAGATGGAAGGAAAAGGACGAATACAAGTAAGCGTATATAATAACGATAAAAATGTATGTATCAAGGTTGCGGATAATGGAGTTGGTATTGATCCGGAGATTGCAGATAAGATTCTTCGCGGAGAGAGCGCTCATAGCAACAGTGAGAGAGATTCAGCGGGAATTGGTATGGACAATGTCATAAATCGATTACGCCGATATTATAATATGGAGCATGTGATTGATATTCGCAGGAGAGAGAATGGTGGTACGGAAGTAATATTATATATACAGAAGACAGAGGGAGGAAAGAAAAATGATGCGGATCTTGATCTGTGATGATGAAGGAATTGTCCGGCAATCCCTGGAATTCATAATTCAAAAAAGCTTTGGTGATAAATGTGAAGTAGAATCGGCAAAAAACGGAAGAATGGCAATCGAACTGGCGGAATCATTTCACCCGGATATTGTATTGATGGATATTCAGATGCCTGGAATTAACGGGATCGAAGCAATGCAGGAAATCCGAAAAGAAAATAAAAATATTGTATTTATTGTGCTTACTGCTTATGACAAGTTCGAGTATACACAGAAGGCTATCGATATAGGGGTGATGTCTTATCTGACAAAACCGATCAACAGAGATACTCTTACAGAGACACTTAGAAAGGCAATGAAGCTGGTAAGAGAGCGGAAAGAGAAGGTACGAAATGACCTAAAGATTAAAGAAAAGCTGGAAGTTGTCATTCCGATGATTGAAAATGGCTTCGTATACAGTGTGTTGTTTGACGGACCGGGGAAGGAGATGAATCAGAATTATCGGGAACTTTTAAATATTGATACAGATTATGGATATGCGATGGTCATAGAATGTGGAGATGAGCTCCATAAAGGTGTGTTGTCCAATACTTTGGGTGCCGGAATCCGTCTGCAGAAGCATTATATGGTGATGCGGGAGATGCTCAAAGAGACGACCGGAGGAATTGTAGGTGCACTGATGGCCAATAAGGTGATTGTTCTGGTG
Source organism: Bariatricus sp. SGI.019 (assembly GCF_050315235.1). Taxonomy (NCBI): domain Bacteria; kingdom Bacillati; phylum Bacillota; class Clostridia; order Lachnospirales; family Lachnospiraceae; genus Bariatricus; species Bariatricus sp. SGI.019. The sequence continues at coordinate 13,958 of NZ_JBNPOQ010000025.1, forward strand.
CCAAGTGAGTTGGAGAAAGAAGAATATGATGAAAGGGTTGTTAAGATTGATAACATTCGAGGCATGCTGAGAAAGCTGGAGCAGCAGCTGGATCTGAAGTTCAAAGCAGGAATAGGCTCGGTGAAGAGATGGAATGAGGTCAATGAATCGTATCAGGAGGCACTGGATACAGAACGTCAAGGTGTTGGAAAAGTTACACATGCAAAGGATATGCCTGTGACTTGTGTATATGAAGAAGGATACCCGTATGAATTGGAAAAAGAACTTTTTGCTGCTATAGAAGAAGGGAATCAGGAGAAGACCAGAGAACGAAGCAAAGAGTTTGCTCTGTGGATGAAAAGCCAATCGGCAGAGATTACTGGAAGTATTCGTCTGAAAACAATAGAATTTGTACTGTGGGCAGAACATCTTGCATATATGCAAGGAGGAATGATGTATCGCTTCAGAGCCAGGGATGGATATTGGGAAAGCCTGATCTCTTTTCAGACCTATGATGAATTGACAGGATGGTTCGTGAAGAAAATGGAAGATGCGAGCAGCCATATCGCTATGAAGCAGCAGGAAAAGACGAATAGCGTAGTCGAAAAGGCCAAGGAATATATTGTAGAACATTTTTCCAAAGATTTATCTCTGGAGAAGATGGCTAAGGAACTGGGGATTAGTCCTTATTATCTGAGTAAGCTGTTTAAAGAATCGGAAGGCGTGAATTACATAGATTATCTGACAGGACTTCGAATAAAATATGCAAAAGAACAGTTGAATAACAGTGATAAAAGTATCAAAGAGATCTGCCATGAATCAGGGTATGGTGATCCGAATTATTTTAGCCGAATATTTAAGAAATGGACAGGAGTAACTCCTACAGAGTACCGGGAAGGGAGATTGTCATGAAGAAAAGATGCATTGCAGTTCTGATGTGTATCATATTAACGGCAATGATGCTTAGCTCTTGTAATACGAAGGATCAGCATGAGGATAAAAATGAAAGTGAAGAAGAGAAGGAATTAAGAATCGGAATCACATTTGACACATTTGTGCTAGAGAGATGGACGAGAGACCGTGATGTGTTTGTGTCGACCGCGGAGAAGTTAGGGGCATCCGTTGATGTCCAGAATGCCAATGGAGACGTAGAAAAGCAGAAAGAGCAGATTCAGAAGTTTATTGAAGATGATATGGATGTGATCGTCATTGTGGCAGTTGACTGTTTTGAGATAACAGAAGAGGTGACAAAGGCCAGAAATGCCGGAATTGATGTTATTTCTTACGACCGATTGATTCAAGAATGTACAACGGATCTATATATTACTGTAGATAACGAAGCAGTTGGAGAACTGATGGCTGAGACAATGAACGAAAATCTTCCTGAAGGCGGTAACGTAGTCATGCTCTGTGGACCGGAGATGGACACCAATTCTGCGGATGTGGTGACGGGATTTAAGAAAGGAATCGGGGGAAGTAATCTGACGGTGGTGAAAGAGATATATGTGAAGTCTTGGACTCCGGAAAACGGATTCGCGGCAGCGAACGAAGCACTGTCTGATGCGGAAGATGTAGATGCAGTCATGTGTGGGAACGATGGCCTTGCGGGTTATGCAATCAAAGCATTGAGTGAGAAGCAGCTTGCGGGAAAGGTGGTTGTGACTGGACAGGATGCGGACTTGGAAGCCTGCCAGAGGGTAGTAGAAGGTACACAGACAATGACGGTATACAAACCGATTGAAAGGTTGGCGAAGGTTGCGGCTCAATGTGCAGTTAAGATGGCCAAAGGGGAAGCTGTGGTCGGAGAGGAAGTAGGAAGAACCGCAACGAAAAAGACACAGGATGGATATGAGGTTCCGTATTGGGCATTGCCTCCGATTGCCGTGACCGCAGAAAATATGGATGATGTGATCATTGATCTTGGGTTCCATCTAAGGGATGAAGTGTATCTGAATGTAGATAAATAAAAATAGCCTAGCATATTTTTAAATTGAGGATAGCGCAAAAAAGTGCTACCCTCAATTTTTTTGCCCGGTAACTTTCTGAATTTGTGCGAGCCTTTGCAAACATGTCCTGTCTGATAGTTGTTATAGTAATAATAACAAATAAATCGAATGGAGGAAAAAACTATGAAAAAAAGATTCAAAAAGCTGGTATCAATCGGACTTGTTGCAGTGATGGCATTCTCACTTGCAGCTTGTACAAGTGGATCTGACAGCTCAAGCTCAAGCGAAGAGAAAGAGACTTCTGCTGGAAGCGGTAAGATTGGTGTGGCAATGCCTACAAAAGATCTTCAGCGTTGGAACCAGGATGGCGAGAACATGAAGAAACAGTTAGAAGAAGCTGGATACGAAGTTGACTTACAGTATGCAAGTAACGACGTTGCAACACAGGTTTCTCAGGTTGAAAATATGATTTCTGGTGATTGTGATGCATTAGTGATCGCTTCTATCGATGGAGAGTCTCTTGGAACACCACTGAAAGGAGCTGAAGAAAAAGGAATCCCGGTTATCTCTTATGACCGTCTGATCATGAACTCTTCTGCAATTTCTTATTACGCAACATTTGACAATTATCTGGTAGGTCAGAAACAGGGCGAATATATTGTAGAAGCTCTTGATCTTGACAATGCAGATGGCCCATTCAATATGGAAATCTTCACAGGTGACCCTGGTGATAATAACTGTAACTTCTTCTTTGGTGGTGCTATGGACGTTCTTCAGCCATACATCGACGCTGGAAAATTAGTTGTTCAGTCTGGACAGGTTACAAAAGAAGAGTGTTCTACAGCTGACTGGTCAACAGAAAAAGCACAGTCAAGAATGGATGCAATCCTTGCTTCTAACTATGCAGACAAAGACCTTGACGTAGTTCTGTGTTCTAACGACTCTACAGCACTTGGTGTTGAGAACTCTCTGGAAGCAAACTACAATGGTGAATGGCCAATCATCACAGGACAGGATTGTGACAAACCAAACGTTAAGAATCTGGTTGCTGGAAAACAGTCTATGTCAGTATTCAAAGATACACGTAAACTTGCAGAGCAGACAGTTAAGATGGTTGATGCTATCATGAGCGGCGAAGAAGCTGAGACAAATGATAACGAGACATATGACAATGGAACAGGTGTCATTCCTTCTTACCTTTGCGAGCCTACAGTTGTAACAATCGACAACTACGAAGAGATGCTACTTGATTCTGGATATTATACAGAAGCTGATATCAAATAGTTAGTAAGAAGTAAGCGTGAACGGGCAGGCGGGCAGATGTCCGCCTGCATTTTTGAAAGAAAGGGAGGGACACAATTGGCTAAGATTTTATTGGAAATGAAAAATATTACCAAGACTTTCCCCGGTGTAAAAGCACTTGATAACGTTAATCTGCAGGTAGAAGAAGGAGAAATCCACGCTCTTGTTGGAGAAAACGGAGCCGGTAAGTCAACCCTTATGAATGTATTGAGCGGTATCTACGCATATGGTACATACGAAGGTGACATTATTTATAACGGAGAAATCTGTAAATTTCATAATATTAAGGACAGTGAGGCAAAGGGAATCGTTATCATTCACCAGGAGCTTGCATTAGTTCCGGAGATGACGATCGGTGAAAATATGTATCTGGGCAATGAGCAGGGTAAGAAATTCGCCATTGACTGGAGCAAGACGTACGGAGAAGCGGATAAATATCTGAAACGAGTGGGATTACAGGAATCTTCCCGTACTTTGATCAAAGATATCGGTGTTGGTAAACAGCAGCTTGTTGAAATTGCAAAAGCACTTGCAAAAAATGCGAAACTATTAATCTTGGATGAGCCTACTTCTTCTCTGAATGAGTCAGATTCTCAGGCACTTTTGGATCTGATGCTGGAATTCAAGAAGCAAGGTATGACTTCGATTATTATCTCTCATAAATTGAATGAGGTTGCTTATGTGGCAGACAAAATTACAGTTATCCGTGACGGTTCCACGATTGAAACGCTGGATAAAAATAAAGATGTCTTTACAGAAGACCGAATTATCAAGGGAATGGTAGGACGTGAGCTTACAGACCGTTTCCCGAAGAGAGAGAATAAAAATATAGGCGAGGTGGCACTGGAAGTAAAGAACTGGACAGTGCACCATCAGGTATACACAGACCGTAAGGTCGTAAATAATGTATCAATGTATGTAAGAAAAGGAGAAGTTCTGGGAATCTCCGGTCTGATGGGTGCCGGACGTACAGAGCTTGCTATGAGTATCTTCGGAAAGAGCTACGGCAAGGATATCTCCGGTGAATTATATATTCATGGAAAAGAAGTAAAACTGCATTCCGTTCAGGATGCCATTGAACATAAGATTGCATACGTTACAGAAGACAGAAAAGGAAATGGATTGATCTTAAGTAATCCAATCCGTGTGAATACAACACTTGCAAATCTGGCAGGTGTAAGCAGTCACGGTGTCATTGATAAAGATAAAGAGATTGCCGTGGCAGAGGAGTACAGAGTAAAATTAAAGACAAAATGCCCGAGTGTTGAACAGAACGTAGGAAACTTAAGTGGTGGTAACCAGCAGAAAGTTCTCCTTGCAAAATGGATGTTCGCTGAGCCGGATGTTCTGATATTGGATGAGCCTACCAGAGGTATCGACGTTGGTGCAAAATACGAGATCTACTGTATCATCAACGAATTGGTAGCGGCGGGCAAATCCGTAATTATGATTTCTTCTGAGCTGCCGGAAGTTCTTGGAATGTCAGACCGAATTTATGTTATGAATGAGGGACGTATTGCAGGAGAATTAAGCGGCGAAGAAGCAACTCAGGAACTGATTATGGCAAGTATTTTGAAATCAAGCAAAGGAGAATAAATTATGAAGAGTGCGAATATTTCTACATTTTTAAAGAAGTATACAATGGTCATTGTACTGGTCGTTGTTACTTTATTCTTCACCTGGAAGACAGGCGGAAGAATGTTACTTCCACAGAACGTAAATAACCTGATTTCTCAGAATGCATATGTATTCATTCTTGCAACAGGTATGCTGCTCTGTATCCTGACTGGTGGTAACATCGACTTAAGTGTCGGTTCTATTGTATGTTTTGTAGGTGCCGTAGGTGCTACATTCATGGTAAATAAAGGAATGAATGTATTTGTGACCATCATTATTATGTTGGCTACTGGTCTTGCAATTGGTATATGGCAGGGCTTCTGGATTGCATATCGAAGAATACCTCCATTTATTGTAACTCTGGCAGGTATGTTAATGTTCCGTGGACTTTCCAATATCGTTCTGGACGGTTTTACAATTGCACCAATGCCGGAGAATTACCTGGCACTGTTTAATATGTACATTGTGGATTTCTTCCATGGTGACGGACTTAATATTACCTGTCTGTTGTTCGGTATCATTGTTGCGTTAATCTTTGTGGCAGTTACCTTCCGTGGAAGAGCAACAAAAGTGAAAAAAGGATACGCAGTAGGTCCTGCAAGCAGTGATATCATCAAATGTGCGATCATCAGTTTAGTTATCGTAGCATTTGCATGGAGACTTGCACAGTACAAAGGTATTCCGAATATCCTTCTCTGGATTGTAGTCATCGTATTGATCTATGGTTATATTACATCCAAGACAACGATCGGACGTCATCTGTATGCGATCGGTGGAAATGAAAAAGCAGCAGAACTGTCCGGTATCAATACGAACAAAGTATATTTCTTTGCATATGCTAACATGGGACTTCTGGCAGCAGTTGCAGCAATGGTAGTTATTGCCCGTCTGAATTCTGCAAACCCGACTGCAGGTGATGGCTACGAGATGGATGCTATCGGTTCCTGTTTCATCGGTGGTGCATCTGCATACGGCGGAAGCGGAACAATTCCTGGAGTTATCATCGGTGCTACTCTGATGGGTGTTATCAACTTAGGTATGTCTATCATGGGTGTAGATGCTAACTGGCAGAAGGTTGTTAAAGGTGCAGTATTACTTGCAGCTGTAATCTTCGACGTAGAATCTAAGAAACGTGCAAAATAAATAATTGGTTTTCATAAAAAGGCTGCTGTCTTGCTAAAGTATTTCAAATCTTTAACAAGACAGCAGCCTTTTGTTTGATATTACATAATTAGTAAATAAGAGATACGTTATGTTCTTTTAATGATTTTATATATTTTTCGGATGGTTTTACATCTGTAATAAGATAATCTATATCTGAAAAAGTAGCAAATGTATATAAAGATAATTTATCGAATTTTGTGCTATCAGCCATCATATAGATAGTTTCACTGTTTTCAAAGATGCATTTTTTAATAGCTATTTCGGAATCTCCAGAATTAGAAAAACCTTTGTTTATGGATAAACCATTACAACTTATGAAAGCTTTATTGATGTTAATGGATTTTAAAGAATCAATAGTTTGGATACCGACAGTTGATTGAGTGAAATAATCTATTTTCCCGCCGATGAGTATAATATCTTTGTTGCTTTTAGCGTCATTTGTTGCAACTAAAAGATTGTTGGTTACAATTGTTAAGTTTGGAATGTTTTTTAAATGTGGCAATATGTGAAACGCAGTTGCGCCAGAGCCTATATATATAACGTCATTAGGTTGAATAAATGAAGATGCAAGTATACCGATATAGTCTAATTTTTGAGAGATATCATTAAGGTTACTGTGACCGTCTTCTTTATAGTTTAAACTGCTGTCTTTTGAAGCGGAGGTTCCGGAAACAGTGGTAACCCCGCCATAGACTTTATGAACAGAATGGTTTTGAATCAAGGTGTTAATATCTCGTCTTGCAGTACTGAGTGAAATATTGAAATGCTTGCAAATATCTTCATAGCTACAAACTTGATGGCTTTCTATAAATTCTAAAATCAAATTTAATCTTTGAGCTCTCATAATGTTACCCTCGTTTTTTTATTTCAATTGTATCTATAATATCATACTACAATTTTTGAATCAATATATATCTAAAAGTTTGTTATTAAATTAAGATGTAGTCATAAAAACGTGTTAAACCAATAATGCGGTAGATAAGACAGTTATGTTTGTTTTAAAAAAAACGAAAAAATCAATATATTGTCATAATATGGTCAAAAATGGACGTAATGAAAGAAATAAGCACGGGAATAATTGAAAAATGGAAGGGAAAATACCACACAAAATCAAAAGATGATCAATAAATGATAAAAAATAGACAAAACGAGAAAGAATAAAATGTTAAAAACGACGAAAAAAAGACTTGGTTAAGAGAAAGTATTGACAATATTAACGATGATGGTAAAATTTAAATTAAAAGATGGTCAAAATCTTACCGGTAAGAACAATGAAGGAAGGAGGAACTATGAAATTAGTTGGAATAGGAGATTTACTTATCCCAAGTGAATATATTAAAAAGGGATTTGAAGAATTTAAAAATATTGGAATAGATGTTGAAACAATATCTTGGGAGCTAAAAAACTATGAGGAATTACAACATATTAATTTATTAGTTGAACAAGGTGGAGCAGAAGTTTATCAAGTTCCGGATTATATTTTAGAGGCGACGAAAGAGGCAGATATTATTATTACGCAATTTTGTACCATTACAGAAGCTTTAATCGACAATTGTAAAAATTTGAAAGCAATTGGGGTACTTAGAGCAGGAACTGAGAATGTAAATCTGGAATACGCAAGTGAAAAAGGAATTCTTGTTTTCAATACGCCAGGGAGAAATGCAAATGCTGTGGCGGACTACACGGTGGGAATGCTGTTATCGGAATGTAGAAATATTGCAAAAAGTCATTATGAATTAAAGACAGGTAATTGGATTAGAGATTATACAAATGCAGCGTATGTGCCTGATTTGGAAGGAAAAACAGCTGGAATAATAGGATATGGAAATATAGGGAGTAAAGTAGCAAAACGACTTCGGGCATTTGACATGAATATTATTGCTTATGATCCGTATTATGAAGGTGATGAAGTTACAATGGTTTCTCTGGAAGAACTTATGAAATCGTCAGATTTTGTTTTAGTTCATTATCGACTTACTTCGGATACGAAGCATATGATTAATAAAGAAATGCTTGAACTTATGAAACCTACAGCGTATCTGATTAATACAGCTCGTTCTGGATTGGTGGATGAGAATGCATTGGTTGAAGTGTTAAAAGCTAAAAAGATATTTGGAGCTGCAATTGATGTGTTTGAAAAAGAACCACCAGGAATAGATTACCCTTTAGTTCAATGTGATAATGTTACGATTACTCCTCATATGGCAGGTGGAACAAAAGATGCCTTTCTAAATTCACCAGTATTACTGGCAAGAGAAATGAAAAATGTCTTTTGTGGAGAAACTTCAAATTTTTTACTTAATGCAAATAAATGCATTGGAAATGAATTGTTATAGGAGAGAATGAAATGGATTATGAATTAAACGGAAAGGTTGCGATTGTTACAGGAGGCGGTAGTGGATTAGGTGCTGCAACTGTTGAATTATTATTACAAGAAGGAGCTAATGTAGCAATCAGTTATATTGTTGACGAAGAAAAAGTACTTGCACGTGTAAAAGAACTAAATGAAAAATATGCTGGAGATGTAATAGCGGTATATAACGATGTGTCTAATCAAGAAAGCGATGAGGAATTAATTGCAAAAGTATTAGATAAATTTGGGAAAATAGATATCCTTATCAATAGTGCGGGAATATGGCCGACTGCATATGTTAAAGAAATGAAATTAGAAGCATTTAGAAAAACACTTGATATTAACCTGTTGGGTCCATTTATTTTATCAAAAATTTTAATAAATCAATGGATTGATAATGGACAGCGAGGAAAAATTATCAATGTTGTTTCTCAGGCAGCTTTTCATGGTTCTACTTCTGGACATGCGCATTATGCTTCTTCGAAAGCTGGATTGGTAGGATTTACGGTTTCTCTTGCTAGGGAAGTAGCACCTTATGGAATAAATGTAGATGCTGTAGCACCTGGTATAATGAGATCGCCTATGAATGAAGAAGTATTGCAAGATCCAAAACGTGTGGATGCTTATTTAGAAAGAATTCCGTTAAGACGTGTTGCAGAACCGGTTGACGTTGCTAGAACAATTCTTTTTTTGGCATCTTCACAGGCGGATTATATTACAGGGGCAACTATTGATGTAACAGGTGGAATGTTGATGAGATAGGAGGTAGAAAAATGGCATTAGTAAATTTAAATAGAATTTTGGCAGATGCGAGAGAAGGACATTATGCAATACCGGCGTTCGATGTATGTAGCTATGAAATGGCAAACGCGGTTATTGAAGTTGCAGAGGAATTAAAATCTCCTGTCATATTTCAAGGATTAAAAGGGGATTTGACGGATGATGCGTTTGATATGATGTCTGTAATAATGAATATTTTGGCTAAGAAATCAAAGGTGGATGTTTGTATACATCTTGATCATGCAAAAGAATTTGAGTTAATCAAAAAAGCTATTGCGCAAGGTTATACTTCGGTAATGATTGATGCTTCACAGCAGCCTTTAGAAGAAAATATTCGTCTTACGAAAGAAGTGACAGAATATGCACATATGTATGGTGTTTCAGTTGAAGCAGAACTGGGGCATGTTGGAGATGGAATAGTTGGAGATTCTGAAAATGCGGTGCAAAGTGGAAGTGAAGGTCATGAAAGTGCTTTGACTAAAGTAGAAGATATGGAAAGATTTATTTCTGAAACAAATGTAGATGCTCTTGCGGTGGCAATTGGCACATCGCATGGTGTGTATAAAGGTGTTCCTAAGTTAAATTTGGAATTAATGGATGAGCTTAATAAACATTCTGAGATTCCACTTGTGATGCATGGTGGGTCTGGTACACCGGAAAAGGATCTTTTGAAATCTATCGAACTTGGAATGTGTAAGATTAATATTTTTTCCGATATTTTAAAGGGTTATTACACAGGAATGAAAGAATTTTTAAATGAAATAGATAATTTATCTGTTTGGCCTTCTGTAGGCAATAAGAGGGCTGTGGAATATATGAAAAAAGTAATAAGAGAAAAATATGAGTTATTTGGTTGCATTAATAAGAATCGATAATTGAATAAAGGAGAAAGTATATGAAAAAAAGAATTTGTTTAATGTTAACATGTGTATTATTGGTCGTAAGTTTGGTGGGGTGTGGTAGTAAAGGAAATTCTGCTTCAGACAATTCGGATAAAAAGAGCGAAACTACAACTTTGAAAGGTAGTTCAGATGAAAAATATTATATGTGTGTTCCTATTTCAGGTGTGGAATATTGGTTTCCTGTGTTTCAAGGAATGAAAGATGCAGCAAAAGCACTTGGCGTAAATTGTTATTATATGGGAACTCCAGAATATGATGCATCAAAGCAGGTAGAAGTGTTTGATCAGATTCTTGCGATGAATCCTACGGGAATTCTTGTACATCCAATAACAGCAGAAAGTTTTGTCGATCCAATACAAAGAGCTGTTGATGCAGATGTAAAAGTAGTTACATTTGCTGCTGATTCACCGGATTCTGCAAGAACAGCATATGTTACTTCAGACAATACTAAAGAAGGAAATACAGCGGCCGAGAATATTGCACAGGCGTTGGGTGGAAAAGGTGAAGTTATGATTATGCGGAATCCTGGACAGACAAATCATGAAACAAGATGTGATTCCTTTGTTACATATATGAAAGAAAACTATCCAGATATCAATGTGGTGGCAGAAGAAATTTCCGGTCAAGATGCAGATAAAACATATCAGGCAGTTATGACAGTGGCGCAGGCACATCCTGATTTGGCAGCAGTATTTACTCCGGAGGCAACATCGGCAGTAGGAGCTGCACAGGCAGGTATTGAGCTTGGCGGTGGTAAACAAAAATTATTAGTTTCGTGTTGTGATACATCAGAACAGGTTTTGGATTTACTAAAAGATGATAAATTTTTTGCAGCAATTGCTCCGGATCAATATTTGCAGGGTTATATTGCAATGTTAAATTTGTTTTTCTCAGCACATAATGAGATGTTAAATCCAATGAATAGTAGAGCAAATGATGGTGAGAATTTATGGCAGGTTCCATATTGTGACAATGGTTTGTCAATCGTTACAAAAGAGAATGCTGATAGTTTTTATATTAAGAATTATTGTAAGCAAGTAGGGGTTAAGGATGTTGATGAAATGTTAAGCCCTTACGAGGTAGAATAGAGCACCCTTATAGTCTCCACGTCACGATTTGTAGCGTGGAGACTAATAATACAAAAGGAGGGAGAACTACACTATGGCACTGCTGGAGTTAAAACATATATCAAAAAAATTTGGGAAAAATGTTGTGTTGAATGATGTGAATTTTAAACTTGAAAGTGGAGAAGTTCATGCGCTCTTGGGAGAAAATGGAGCGGGTAAATCTACTATGCTAAATATTATAGGTGGTTTGTTTCACGCAGATGGTGGAGAAATCTTTATTAATGATGAAAAAGTAGATATTTCAAATATTTCTAAGGCCAAGGAACTAGGGATAGGATTTGTTCATCAAGAAATCGAATTGTGTCAAGACGTGACGGTGGCAGAAAATATTATGATGGCATCTATATGTGACGGAAAAACATGGACTGTAAATTATAATAAAATTACTGAAGAAGCAAGAAAAATATTGGAACCATTGGTCGGAGATGCAATTGATCCGCAGGCATTGGTATCTGATTTACCAATTTCAAAACAACAAGTTGTTGAAATTGCAAAAGCAATTTCATATCGGTGTAAAATCTTGTTGTTAGATGAGCCAACAGCTGCTTTGTCAGAAAATGAGACGGAGTCATTATTCCGGATTATGAAAAAGCTTACGCAAGAAGGTATTGGAATAGTTTTTATTAGCCATAGGATGTCGGAGATATTTGAGCAAAGTGATAAGGTAACAGTACTTCGAGATGGAAAAATTATTTCCAATTATTTGTCTAAAGAAGCAAAAATGGAACAATTAATTAAGGATATGGCAGGGCGTGAAATCTCAGATATCTACCCACAAAAACCAGAAACAATTGAATATAAAGATGAAAATATTTTGCTTCGGGTTAAAAATTTATCGGATAAAAAAGAACGGTTTCGAGATATTGACTTTACTTTGTATAAAGGGGAAATATTAGGGGTTGCGGGACTTGTTGGTGCTGGACGAACAGAAATTATGCAAGCAGTTGTAAATCTTAGAAAAAGAAAAGCTGGAGATGTTATTTTACTTGGAGAAAATATTAATAAATTATCAACAGCACAGATCTATAAAAAGGGATTGATTTTACTCAGTGAAGATCGTAAAAAGAGTGGACTTTATATGGAGTATTCTATTGCATCTAATATATCTTCTACTTATCTTGAAGAAGTTTCTAATGGACATTTTATAAAAAATAGTAAAGAGCAAGCCCTCGCAAATGCGAAAATAAAGGAACTTTCTATTAAATGTAGAGGAGCAAATCAAATTGTGGGGACTTTGTCAGGTGGAAATCAGCAAAAAGTATTGCTAGGAAAACTTTTGGCGAAGGCGCCAAAGGTAGTAATACTTGATGAGCCAACCAGAGGTGTGGATGCAGGGGCAAAGGCCGAAATCGGGAAATACATTCGTAATCTTGCAGATACTGGAATAGGCGTGATTATTATTTCTTCAGAAATGAATGAATTATTAGGATTATGTGATCGTTTGATGTATATCGATATTGATGGTGATCAAGTGAAAGAAAAGGTAAAAGATCCTTTTGATTCGGATCAAATAATTTATTATATTTCCGGTGCTTATAAATACGAGGAGGTAAGATAATGGAGAAAAAAGAGTCTGGCAAAGGATATTTAAAAAAACTATTTGAAAAAAGAGAAACGATGCTGGCATTAATTGTAATAGTATTATTTGTAGTATTAAGTATTACGAATAGTAATTTCTTGAAATGGTCAAATTTGAAAGTTATTATATCTAGTTTGTCTGTAGATGGAATAATTGTTATAGGTATGACGATTATTCTGATATCAGGAGGAATCGATCTTTCTGTTGGTTCTACCATGTGTCTTGCAATGACGGTTGCGGCGTTGGGTGTGAAATCGGGTATAAATCCTTGGATTGCGAGCTTGATAGGAATTGCTGCAGCAGGATGTTTTGGAATATTACTAGGTTTATTGGTGACAAAACTTCACTTAACACATTTTATAGTATCTCTTTGCTTTATGGGAATTGCGAGAGGGCTAGTATATATTCTGACAAGTGGGTCTCCGATTTCCTTAGTTCAAGAGTTAAAGGAACATGCGTCTTTTGCCTTTTTAGGGCAAGGTACTATTGGAACTTTTCCAATGGCACCTGTATGTTTTATTATAATTGCTGTTATCAGTGGGATATATGTAAAAAAATCATCAGGAATGCGTAAAGTATTTTATACAGGAAGTAATGAAAATGCTGCAAGATATTCTGGAGTGAAAACAGATAAGATTAAAATATTAGCGTGCATAGCATGTGCAGTACTCGCTGGTATAGCAGGAATCATATATATGATTCGCTATTCAGGTGTAGCAGTAAGTGCGGGACAAGGTGGAGAAATGGTGGCGCTTTCTGCAGCTGTAATTGGTGGTGCTAGTATGAATGGTGGAAAGGGATCGGTTATGGGATCTGTACTGGGCTTAGTTTTTATTGTACTGATTCAGGATGCGTTAACATTGATGATGGTTCCTTCTTATTGGCAAGATTTTGTGAAATATATGATTGTTCTTCTTGCTGTATGTTTAGATGGCATTTCTTTGAATCGTTCTTTTGCGGCTTCAAATAAGTAGGAATTGTTTGTTTTTTCTAGAAAGGGGCAAGCTAAATGAAATATTATATGGGGATTGATATGGGCGGAACGATGGTAAAAGCTGCCATTTTCAGCCAGTTTGGTGAAGAGATTGCTGTCAGTGAACAAAAGCTAAAAGTGATTTACCCAGGAAAAGAAATGGTAGAACGTGATGTATATGAGGCAAAAAAAGCAGTATACCATGTAATAAAAATGGTAATTCAAAAAAGTCAAATTGAAAGTAGTGCTATTGGAGGGATTGGGGTTACTGGACAAGCTAATGGAATGTATTTGTTCGATCAAAACGGTAATCCTGCAAGAAATGCTGTTTTAAGTAGTGATACAAGAGCAAAAAAATATGTTAAAAAGTGGAATGAAAATGGAACATGGAAATCTATATTACCTAAAATACGTCAACAGATATGGGCGGGAAATGTTCCGGCATTACTTGCATGGTTTCAAGATCATGAACCAGAAAGTTTGGAAAAAGCTTCTGTGGTTGTTACGGCAAAAGATTATATTCGCTATCTCTTGACTGGAGAATTTGCGTTGGAAATAACAGAAGCGTCCGGAATTGCTTCTATGGATCAAGAGAAGAAACAGATTACCGAGGAAATTTATAGGGAATTAGGAATTGAAAAATGGTTGGATTTGTTTCCAAAGAGAATTCTGGAATGTACGGAAATAGCAGGGAGTGTAACGCCGGAGTGTGCAAAATTGACTGGATTAAAAGAAGGAACACCTGTTGTTGGGGGGCAGATGGATACAGGAGCATGTATTATTTCGACAGGAGTTACAGAAGAAAATCAACTGGGAATAATCGTAGGCACATGGGGAATTAATAGTATTGTAAAGAAAAAACCTGTTACAGATGAGAATATTTTTATGGTTTATAAATATTGTATACCTGAAATGTATTGTGTAATGGAAGGCAGCTCCACATCAGCAACAAACCTAGAGTGGTTTATTGATACTTTTGTAAAGGATTATGGATTGGAAAATGTTTATGGTTTTTGCAATAAACTGGTAGAAGAAGCAGATTATAATGATACTTTATTTTTCCTGCCGTTTTTATATGGTAGTAATGTTGGGCCAGATGCTAAATCAGCATTTATTGGTCTTGAAGCGCGTCATGGAAAAAAAGAAATGCTTCGAGCAATTTATGAAGGAGTTGCTTTTTGTCATAAGTATCATATTGAACGACTGAGGAAGTATATTGAGAAACTAGATGTTGTCCGTATGGCTGGAGGAGCAGCAAGGTCATCGGTATGGATGCAGTTGTTTGCAGATGTTTTGGGTGTTCCGGTAGAAATCTCAAAAGCGTCAGAATTAGGTGCCATGGGAGTTGCTATGGAAGCTGCTGTAGGGACGGGATTGTACCCGGATATAAAGTCGGCAGTTTCTGATTGGGTAAAAATAAAAGCAATTTATCAACCAAATCCAGAAAAAGTGAAATTCTATGAAAAGAAATATCAAGTTTATAAAAAAATTATTTATCAGTTAGATAGTATATGGGGAGAATTAGATGGATTAGAAGAAAAATAGTGGTCAAATAGAGAAAGTCGGGAGAATCAAATCATTCTCCCGACTTTGCAATACCCATTATTTTCCTAATAATTTCTTAGTTAATTTTTTAGCCTTCTTTTTACATTTGCCACAGGCTTTGCTAACCTTGGTGGCCTTTTTGACTTCTTTAAATGAAGAGGCACCCTGATCTATGGCGCGGGCGATATCACCTTTGGTTACCTTATGACAAGGGCAGATAATCTTATCTGGATTCATATTAAAGTACCAGAGAAGGAGCTGAATATACACGTGCTCCAAGCTCGCTATCCAGCATATACAGGCTCTTCGGATCGTCTCCGAATAACTCGAACTTCTTAACCAGATTATCAGCATTCGTCTCTTCCTCGCCCTGCTCCTTAACGAACCAGTCTAAGAACTGCATGGTACGGAAGTCCTTTACAGAATAAGCCGCATCATAAATCGTATGGATCAGGCTGGTCACATACTGCTCATGCTTCAATCCTTCCGCAAGAACAGCCTTAGCACTTACCAGCTCAACAGCCGGCTTGTCAATCGCTTCCAGTATAATCTTCTCCCCATTATTCTGCAGATACTGGATGAAAAGCATCGCATGGTCACGCTCCTCCTGCGCCTGGATCTTATACCAGTTACCAAATCCGTCCAATCCCTGGTCATAGTAATAGTTCGAAAAATCCAGGTACAAATATGCAGAATACAATTCCTTATTCACCTGCTGATTCAGCAATTCTACAACCTTTTTGTCCAACATGATAATATTCCCTCTTTCTGCTAATATTTATTTTCTTAAATAATAGCAGATTTTTTGTGCAAATTCCATATGGGGACGGGGGTTTTTTCATTTTCCTCCGTCCCAGATTAAAATATCCCTGTCCCCAATTCGATTTACCGTGTCACTTATTATAATTGAATTACCAGGAGGCAGTTGCGCAAGTGGAAGATATGATGTAAAATTGTCGGTATCTGGAAGTTGCACAAAAATTGTTGGAAGAATCTTAGTAGAAAGGAGCTGTGAACACATGCCTAATACAGAAGGTGCCTTGACAAAAGGTCCTATCTTGAATGTCCTGACCAGACTTGCATTGCCGATTATGGCTTCGGCTTTCTTGTCAACGGCCTACAGTATCATGGATATGGCCTGGGTCGGGCAGCTTGGCGGAGAAGTGCTTGCCGGAGTCGGCGTTGGCAGCATGTATATCTGGATGTCTCAGGGAGTGGTAACACTGCCGCGGATGGGCGGGCAAGTCTATATGGCGCAGGAACTGGGGCGGGGGAATCGCAGAGAGGCGCAGGCATATGCGGCAGCTGCGGTGCAATTATGTGTAATCTTAGGTATATTTTTCGGTCTGGTATGTGGGTTTCTCACAGAGCCTCTGGTGTCGTTTTTCCAACTGGAACATCAGGATGCAGTGAATGCGGCACATATCTATATTAAGATTGCCTGTGGATGGATTCTGTTTTCCTTTTTGGGGCTGGTGCTAACGGGCCTGTATACTGCGCAGGGAGATTCCAAGACCCCATTGAAAGCGAATTTTACAGGGTTAATGTTGAATATGTTACTGGATCCGGTCTTAATTCTGGGGCTAGGACCTTTCCCGGCACTGGGAGCTGCAGGGGCGGCAATCGCAACCGTTCTGTCTCAGATGATCGTGGTGGGAGTTTTGGTGGCAGGTATGCGGTTGGACAAATCCGAGGCGAATGTTCTGAGAAGTGTAAATTATATCCGTAAGATAGAGGCCTCTTATATGAAACGTGTATGCTTGATTGGCGGCCCCAGTGCGATTCAGGGGATAGTCTACTGCATGATCTCCATGCTGCTTTCACGGATGGCAGGAATTTTCGGGGATATTGCAATCGCGGTTTTGCGAGTGGGTGGTCAGGTGGAGTCCATATCATGGAACGTTGCAAATGGATTTTCATCCGCTATGAACGCATTTGCGGCACAAAATTATGGCGCAGGGAAGATGGGCCGCGTCAGAAAAGGATACCGGATCTCCGTGGTATCTGTGCTCGTCTGGGGAGGCCTGATCTCAGTAGTATTTCTTCTGTTCCCGAGAGAAATCTCCAGAATCTTTTTCCATCAGCCTGATGAGATTGCCATATCTTCCCATTATCTTATGATCATAGGCCTGGGAGAGGCATTTATGTGTCTGGAATTGATGTCAGTGGGAGCAATCTCGGGGCTTGGGAATACAAAGCTTTGTAGTATTATCAGCATAACATTTACCGCGATCCGCCTGCCGATTGCATGGATACTCAGCAAGACAGCGCTTGGATCAGATGGAATCTGGTGGGCATTTACCATTTCCAGTGTGCTGAAAGGGTTGATTTTCTGGAAAGCATTTTATGTAGAGACGTCCAAAAAGGAGCGTTGTCTTCACGAAAATTCTTCGGCTGGGAAGTAAAAGGTTGTGACAAAGATAGAATTGTGTTAATATAATAGAAGCAAAATAGCAAATATCAGTAAGTAAGAGAGGTGAGATTATGGACGGTAGTAGTGGTCGAAGTACAGACAAGGTATTCATATATTGTCAGAATTCCTGCGGCTATGGCCCGTTCGTATTCTGACTGATTTTGTTGTGAGAATTTATAGATGTATAGAACAGATGTAAGATATATGAGTACCATTGTCCGTTTCTAAAACTGTACTACATTGGCGCAAGGCGAGTGTGGAGCATGTCGTATTATAACTGACAATGGTATTTTTATGCCCATTTTTACTTATTATATGCTGTCTCCATGCCTGCTTTGCAGATTCGTAACCCGCATCAGGACTCGCAGATGGGTCTTGAATTGCACCATGGGTCAGGTGAAAAGGAGGCGTAGAACAATGAATACAAAGAAAATGAATTTGACAGAGATAAAAGGGCATGTACAGCACCCGGATTACCAGATGGAGATTGCAGATATCATCCGAAGCAATCTGACACCGAAGTTAATGCAGAAACGGCTTCAGGATTATCATGAAAATGATATTGCTACAGCGATGGAACTTCTGAAAAAGGATGAGCGTTACCGGCTTTATAGTATTCTGGACACGGAAACCCTTGCAAATGTAATGGAATATTCGGATCATCCGAATGACTATATCGGGGAACTGGGAATACGTAAAAGAATCGAAGTTCTGTCACAGATGGAAGTTTCGGCAGCGGCAGAATATCTCCGCCAACTGGAGAAATCGGAGCGCAATGCCCATCTTGATCTGATGGATGAGTCGGTCAAAAAAGAGATCATGCTGCTCAGCTCATTTGATGCAGATGAGATCGGAAGTAAGATGACGACCAATTATATTGCCATCCGGGCAGGGATCAGCGTACGCCAGGCAATGCGGGAACTGGTGGATCAGGCAGCGGAAAATGATAATGTCTCTACAATCTATGTGTTAGATGATGGCGGAATGCTGGCAGGGGCCATCGATCTGAAGGATCTGATCATTGCCCGTGAGAATACGGCGCTTGAGGCAATTACGATGACATCCTATCCTTATGTTTATGCGGACGAACAGATTGAAGACTGTATTGAACGGATGAAAGATTATTCGGAAGATTCAATTCCTGTACTGGATGCGAAGAATAGACTGCGAGGTGTACTGACCGCACAGGATATTACCGGGATTGTAGACGAAGAACTTGGAGAAGATTATGCAAGACTCGCCGGTCTGACCGCGGAAGAAGATCTATATGAACCTATGAAGAAGAGCATCGGAAAACGCCTTCCATGGCTGATCGTGCTGCTTGGATTGGGGCTTGTGGTATCCAGCGTAGTAGGTCTATTTGAGGCGGTGGTGGCAAGCCTGACACTGGTCATTTGCTTCCAGTCACTGATCTTGGATATGTCGGGAAATGTAGGAACCCAGTCCCTGGCGGTGACTATCCGTGTGCTGATGGATGAACAGATTACCGGAAAACAGAAGTTGTATCTCATCGCTAAAGAAGCGAAAGTCGGTCTTTGCAATGGCGCGATTCTCGGGATACTCTCCTTCGTGCTGATCGGATTGTATCTGCTGATCTTCAAAGGAGAACCGGCAGCAGTTGCATTTTCCGTCTCTATGTGTACCGGAATTGCATTGCTTGTATCCATGCTGCTGTCCAGCATCTCCGGGACAATCATCCCTATCCTGTTCAAAAAACTGAAGATTGATCCCGCGGTCGCTTCCGGGCCATTGATCACGACTGTCAACGACCTGGTCGCAGTTGTCACATATTACGGACTGGCATGGTTGATGTTGATGTAAGTGGAGGGGACGGGGGTTTTTTCATTTTCCTCCGTCCCAAATTAAAATAAGGGTGTCCCCAATTCGTTTTACCCTGTCCCTTTTGAATGGCTTTGGGTAAAATCTTTTATAGAATATATGAATCATTTTGGACTGTTTAGATTATATTGATTTTTACAATAAATGAGACTTATATATATAGATAATCGATTGGATAAAAAGATAAGATGATGCTATT
>NZ_JBNPOQ010000026.1:0-27274 GCF_050315235.1 Bariatricus sp. SGI.019
CTATCATGAAATCCTTGAGAATAAGATGTCAACTTTTTTTATACCACACCACATTTAGAATGATATAACTGTTTTTAAAATTCACATCTTTAATTTTCAAAAAGCGGAGTTCCTTTGCTCTAATTCCTGTTGCCAAAAATAAATTTATAATCGTCCATGCACGAATTTCGCAAAAATCATTCTCAATCGGTCTTTTTAATAATATTGACAATTCTTCGGGCGTGAATATGTTTTTGATTTCCTTTTGCTCTTTACAATGGGTAAATTCTATATCTTCTCTGATATATCCTTTATCAATTCCATATTTTACAATCGGAGAAATTTTAAAAACATAACTATTTGTTGTTGATGCCTTGTGATATTGTTGCAAATATAAATAATACTCGTTGATTAAATCCTGTGTTATATCTGAACACATCAGTTCATATCCTGTAAAATCTAAAAAATACGCACTTGCATACTTATATCCCGTTATCGTTTCTTCTACAAGACCTTTTCTTCTACACTCCTTTAAGTACAATTCCAACAAACTTTGATAACTAATATTCAACATTGAATGTTCTGTTGCTGGTACTTTTCTCTTTCTTCTTTTCATCTCAGGTAATGTTGTTTCTTTAGTTTCCTGTGGCTCTTTCGTCATATCATAACTCCTTTCAAAACATAAAAAATAGGTAGCTACCATATCTACTTTCTTTTCGAAAATAAACACTATAGCTACCTAATGATTTTTGTCTTAAAAAGTCTGAAATCCCTTTAAATTCAAGGGTTTGCAAGCCTTAAACCTATTCCATTTCGGCTCCGTCGCGGCAAAACTTAACGGAATTAATTAATGTTCTGCCGACAATAAGCGAAGTTTTTATTTCTACTACATAATTTACACTGGCTTTCTGATGAACTGTTGCCAGAATGTTGCCATGCTTGTATTATACATAAAATCTAGAATTCACTCAAACTAAATTTTATATAATTCTGGATATATTTATTTAAACCAAACTCGTTGCTATATATTCTTCCATCTCCGCTATTAATCTAGTTTATAATGATATTGACCAGCCTCAGTCATAGTTTGTACCTTAAAATCTGGATCTTTTAATGCACTTGTTATTAAAGTTTTCTTATATGGAACATGTAATGTAGCAACTTTATCCATATTATCCCTAAACTTCGGCAATTTATCCCACAGATCTTTAACCTGCTTTCTCATTCCCGTAGAGCACCAAATATCTGATTTTTCTTTGAAATCTGGATAAATAACAATCACTGGAAGTCCTTTCGTATTGATTCCATAATCAATCTCTTCACGGAGAGCTCTACTATTTTTTGTATTTTCACTTAAGAAAAGAATAATATTCTTTGAAACATCAAGTCTATCATGTAATCTTTTCTTTAACGTTTCCCACGAACTATCATCCCGAACATTATATGTTTTTGCGTGAGCATCCACAAAAGGAAAAGAACTATCAGCTCCTTTCCATGCACGAAGTTGATTATAATACAAAAAATCCGGAGTAGCATTAGCTCCTAAATTTGATTCACTAAATGGTTCCTTTACATAAAATGCTGTGTAGTTTGCTGTTCTGTTTGCCATTACTTTCCTCCCTCATTTAAAATTTTGATTATGTTGAATATGGTAAAAATCTAAATCATCGATATCTGATTTATAAATTACAATATTTATTTGTTTATCTCCATATGTATTGTGGAATCCACTTATCTTCAGAGACCACAACATAACTTCTAGTAACTCTTGTTTCGAGGGTTTTCCATTCCTGAATCTTGCAATCCCCGCTCCCATTAAAGGAATATTTATAGTTCGCCCAGCATATATTTCATCAATATTCTCCCAAAAACGCATCCAAAATCCTGTATATTCCTCAGCGGACAAATATGCTTTATTGTTTTCATTAAATTTAGTAAATGCAGCAAGTACATAGGATTCAAATTCAACTACACTTCCAATAGAATACTTTATCTTTCTCCCCCTAATCCTATCTGGAACTTCTATACAATTACCCTCTTTATTTAATATCTCATCTGTTTCTATGGTATGTTCCAATTTTTCTAACTTTCCTGCTTGAACAATTCTATCAATATATTGTCCATGTAAAGTCTTTTTCGCAATAATCCGATCGTCTACAATTGTATCATAATAATCATTTACCGCAATAACACTAATTTCATCTTTCCGATTTTCTGGTTCTTTATCCAATAATCCAAAAATATTTCCCTCTTGAATTTGTATCTTCGTATTATTTATTTTCAATCTTACACATTTCTGATGATTCGCACTCCACCACATACACATGAAAAGTAGTATCAATATCACAATAAACATAGTTACTACACATCTAATATTAATCTTCATACTCTGAGCTGTCGCGAAGAAGGATATTAAAGTCACAATGGAACTTATTATGCCCAAAACAGATAAGTAATTTTTCCAAAGAATATAATCATAAAACTTTACCTTAGAAAAATTATCCTCGAACCATACTTTTAATTTTCCCATAAAAATCATCCGTTTCTTCTCCTATATCATTTTGATATAATTTTTTATAATCATACCATTTCTGTTATTCTCCGAAAAGCCTCTGTCAATGCAAACCCACAAATGAGTTCTTATAACTATACAGTCTTGTATAGGTATTATGATTCTATCTGGTTGTATATGTGTTCTGCTGTCCTTAGCTCATAGACTGTACTAAACGGTGTTATCATATTGTTATCAATTTCTCAAAACCTTTCATTAACCTTGCATATTACTTGGAAGATTCCTCTTCCATTTTATTTAACAATGTAATACTTGCATCTATAAGCTCATCGGAAAAATCAAACATGAAATCCTTCATTACATTATATCTGATCATTCTATTAGTGTGTTTATTTAATCCCTCAGATGATGCTAACTTATATTTTTTTAGCCAATCAAAGAGCCGCTTTTCTGTATCGTTTATTTTCCCAGACAAATCCATATCGTTTTCAAATACAGAATACATCTGAACAAATCGCTCTAAATTCAACTTATGTTCTTCTTCCAAAGATATATCTTCACGTTGCATATAAAAAATCACGGAAAACAAAGTATATAGTTGTGCCTTTCTCCTTACAAATTTCTTTATATCATCACTAACTAAAATCTCCGGTAAAATATTGATTCCATCAAGAACAGCATCTTTATCCCTTTCTGCATCCTTATACTCAATCTGTAATTCTTCATATGCCTGATTTAAAGCACTTTGGTCAGTTTGATCTATTATTCCTTTCCTAAACAAAAGAATTAATGATGCACAAAATTCTACATCCTTCATTCGTTTTATATCCGTGTTGGTAAACAAACGATATTCTTCCCATATGGATATATCTGACAATTCTCTTGCTAGAGCAGCAAATTCTCCAGATTTACTATTTCTTTTCTCTTGATCATTAAGATTATAATCTGTCAAATTCAATCTGTTGAACATATTAATTATATCACTACGAGTTGCTTTTGGATCAATATCAATAATCATTAACTGATAATTCCAAAATTCCTTTTTTACTTCTGTATCTAACTCCTTAAAAAATTTATTACCATAGAGTTTTTTCACGTCTTCATCTAATAAACACTGTGACTTTAATTTAAATTCATTATTCACAAATGAGTAAATTGCTTTTATTCTTTGCTGTCCATCTACAATATGAGTAATAGATGCCCCCGTTTCCGGATCAGTTTCTGCTTTCCAAAAAAACAACTCAGGAATAATCAAATTCAATAAAATTGTTTCTATTAATCGTATTTTATCCTTTTCGTTCCACACAGAACGTCTTTGATAAGTATCATCAACTATTAAATCTTGTTTCTCGAACATTGTGGATATTTCATTAATGGTCTTCCGGTTAATATTAAAATTAAACATTTTCTTTTCCCTCCAACGCTATTCGTGCTTTATTGATTCCAAGCATTTGATATTCTTCCAAATCATCCCAACTACGATATATTCGGTATGTAATCGGATGTTCAAAACGTAATTTGTCTTGTAACATCAGATTAATTGGAGAAATCATGTCATCCCATTCTTCTCTAATATTATCTATCTTTTGCAAATTTTTATCATTGATGTATCCTCGAAAAATAGATCCTGTTATAAATCGGTAATAATATTGATTATATATTCCTCTCGTTTGTCGAAGCTTATCCCAAAAATATGCAAATAACCTTTCAGAAACAATTGCAATGTCTATATCTGATGACTCTTTACCAAAATCTTCATTATGAAAAGGCTGTAATACTTTTTTGGGAGATAAACTATATCCTGTTTTTGCACTCCCTACCATCTGAACACTGTGGAAGTTAATTTTCAAATTAGAGGATACAATTTCTTTAAAAAAATCCATTTTATCAATTATTTCATCCTGCGGCACACATAGGTAATTTGTAAAATACCAGTTATGTGACTTTACAATATGTTTTAAGTAAAAATCATATGCTTCCATTGTCAGAAGATCATTTTTGATTGTTTCATCATTTGTCATTTTATTCATTTCCTTTTTTGCTGAAAAACTTCAATCCATTCATAAATATCATTTGCAATACCTAAGGCCAGCAAATATGGTACACCATTTCCTACCATTTTGAATTTTGCTGAAAGAGGCAGATCATTCTGCACCTCAAAATTTGATGGAATCGATTGAATTGCTAAAGCTTCTGCTACACTAATTCTTCTAGGTAAATATGGATGAAGATGTACTTCATTATTCCCATAAGCGGCTGTAGGGGAATATCTCCAGCGATGCAATCGTTTAAATGATTTTCCTTTAATATCTCCTTCCTCAATGGTTCTAAACCTCTGCGGTTTCTTTACCACAAAAATATCCTGTGCATTAGGATGATGTAATACATCATTTTTTTCAAACCAATATTCGATAGTTAATTTTTCAATTATACCCTCAGGTTTCTCCAATACACCATTTTCAATAAATGGGTCTGTCACTGGCCAATTTATTTGATTTATCATTTCCATTGAATACAATTTATGCCCTCCAATAGAAAATTTCAAACGTTTCCCAAAAAAGTCTCTCCTAAAACCAACTAAGATCAGTCTATCTCTATTTTGTGGAACCCCATACTCTAATGCATTTTCAACGGAATCAAACAATGAATATCCCGCCTTATATAATTTCCGTTTCATTCTTTCATAAAACGATTTATGTTTTTTAGTTTGATAAAGGCCTTTAACATTCTCTAGCAAAAAAAAATCTGGTTTTCTACGAATGATTAAGTCTACATACACACTTGTTAACTGCCCATTTTTGCCCTTTTCACCTTTATTCTTACCCGCTGTAGAAAAATCAGGACACGGGGGGCCTCCTATAAATCCAATTATTTTTTTCTCTCGATCTTCATAATCCTGAAAAGAATTTGCCCAGAACTCGTCATCTAAATACTTCCTAACATCTTCATTACTATATCCATATTTACATTTATGTACTTGATTTCTCCTAGCATATTTATATGCCTCTAAAAACATCTTATTATTCTCATTAGCAAATACAATATCGAATCCAGCATCTTCAAATCCTAAATCCATGAAACCTAATCCAGAGAAAAAAGAATACACTTCTATATCCATTTTCCTTTACCTTTTTCTATTTATTAATTTACTATAAGTCTGCACTCTTTTTGCCATTCTATTTGAATCTGTTTCATCTATAGATACTAACCACTCCGATATATTTTCACTTGTTATTGAATTACTTCGTAAAATATACGCTATATCACTTGCAGAAATAATCAAAATAGGATGTCCATCTTCGATAACTTCTTGATATGCTTGTTTATCCACAAAGCTTGTTGTTAACATCACACCAAACTGCCTATATCTAATCCGAGAAATCAAACGGGACATCTGTCTCACTCCAACCGAAACATTTTCTGAATAGCATTTTGCTTCCAAAGCACAATCTATTCTTAATGGATAATTAGCTTTTCCACCTGAACCTATAACATAATATCCTAAAGCATCCCGGCCACCATCTCTCCACGGCCGAGTAAGTGAAAAATCCTGAAATTTATCATCCATTTTTTCCAATAAATCTTTTGCACATACCTCAAATCCATAGGGATTATCTTTATAATATTCTCTAATTTTATTTAAACATATACTTCCCTCATTATCACTTTGAAGTTGATCATATTTTGAAGGAACTTTCGGTAATCTTTTCGCAATTAAAGGCGTAATTCCATTTCTTCCTTGTTTTATAAAACGTTTCCATGCATCAGGAGCATAATCTAAACTGTGGTCATGATTATATATCAACGCATTAAGCCACTCTCGGCTAATTGGTGCTGTTGTTTCCAACACAGTAAAATATGCCTCATAATTTTGAAACCTTTTTTCATCAATGGTACGCCAAAATGCAACCAAATCTTTATCCGGTGAAATTCTGGGATTTCCCGGTGCTGCCAATCCCAAGAACTGTACATCCCACCCATTTCCTGTTTTCTTAAATATAAAAAATGGCGGTATATTTCTAATGGAACCATCTTTACTGTTTAAACATTCAAACACAAACTCTAAAAGCAAATTCCCCTTCCGCGGCGTATCTAAAATTGTTCTTCCCGGATTACGATTATCACCATAATAACGAAATATTCCAGTTTCTTCATCTAGGTAATCTGGCCATGCAAGTTCTTGCATAGAAGTATAGAGTACTACAAAAGCAGGAAGACCGCTTCCGTCTTTACGCATAATCTTTCTAAAGCCACCTGAATTACTACACCCTGGCATGAGTTTTGATAAAACTTCTGACGCTTTTCCACTAGCTTTTCCGCCTTTATATATTGTATCAACAACTAAATCCGCTTCTTTTAAGTTTTCAAATGCGACTTCCATTTTTTCTCCTGCCATTCTTATACTACTTGCTGTAATCCTTTTGAAATACTGAAAAATCAATCTCCCGAATTAAACTCTACCAGCTTCTCCCAATCAATACTTCCATCTTCCTTACAGAAACTGTTAGAGAATTCTCTGACCAGTCTATTCGCTGCTTTATTGTAGCTTTCCTTATAGTCTGCTACATACTGTTCCGGCATCGTTCCCATATATCCAATAATCTTTATGTAAAATTCCTCGTCACCTGTCAATTCAGCCCAGAATCGTTTCCCCGCCAATTCTTGATACATTTTCGGTTTTCCTCTACCGGAATCCTTCTTTTTCCCATAACAATAACCGATATATGCTTCATATCTTGCTTTTGCCTGTTGTGCCAGCTTAGAAGCAGCTGTGAAATTCTGTTCCTGACGTTTTTTACTATCTGCATTAAATACAGAGGGCCCGCTTTTGACCGCTATAGCAGAAATTGTATTAGTCTCCTTATTTTGAATCATAATATCAATGCCTTCTGCCAGTGCTTTGTTTCCGCCACTTGCAGCAATAGCAATCGGTTCAAAGAAACAGTTTCCAAAAATTGTTTCTTCACTGGAGCTTACAAATGCGGTCAAAACAGAATCCACAATTTCAGCTGCGCTCTGCATTGCTTTTGCACGATATAAATATGGATTTTTCCGTTTCATTACCTTCTGTATGTTTAATCCATCTA
This sequence comes from Bariatricus sp. SGI.019, assembly GCF_050315235.1. NCBI lineage: Bacteria > Bacillati > Bacillota > Clostridia > Lachnospirales > Lachnospiraceae > Bariatricus > Bariatricus sp. SGI.019. Next base: position 7,579 of record NZ_JBNPOQ010000026.1, read on the forward strand.
TTTTCTCGATTAATGTCCCATAAAATGTTTCCAATGCAGATGCAATCGCCTGAATTACTGCCTGTTCATCATATGAATTATTTAACGGCATATAAATTTCCTCCCAACTCTATTGCATTTCTAATTTTGTTATGCACATTCGTACCTCTAAATCGCTTTGTTTGAACCAAAGATGTTCTATCCGCTACAGAAAGAACTGCCTTTCCAATAGCTTCTGCCAATCCCACTGGAACAGCATTACCTATCTGCCGGTATTTTGCAACTGTCGTCCCTGTAAATACCCAGTCATCTGGAAACTGCTGAATCCTTGCATATTCCTTTACGCTCAACGGTCTATTTTGCGTAGGATGGCACATCATAGTCGCTTTCTGAACCGGAGAGGTAACTACCGTTGGGGAAGGCTGATCATACGACAACCTTCTATAAAATCCAACTTTTCCACCTCCGGATTTATATGCACCTCCCATAGCAATAGGAATCATATCTTCCGGTAAATCTCTCCAATTTCCACCTTCTGGAACCATCTTTAAGAACTTCAATCGTTCTTCACTCAATGTTGCACACTCACCCTGGTCAAATTCCAAATCCTCAATCACGCTTCTAACAGTCTGCCACTGATACTCTTTATTTTGGTGCATCTGAAAATGTGTAGGAATCGGGAGAAAAATATCTTCATTATCACGACTTCCGATTAATACAAATCTTTCCCTAAACTGTGGAACACCATAATTTACAGCATCAAGCACCCCATATACTGTTTTATATCCTAGCTTATCAAATTCCGACAAAATCACATCCAGCACTGTGCCTAATCTCTGGTCAGGATCACTTTCATCCCGTTCAGACAATGGTACATGCTTTAATGGCGCAGACATAATTCCCTTTACATTTTCCATTACAAAAAACCGAGGACGAATATAGTCTATCATACGGATAAAATCCATAAATAAACTTCCCCTTGGATCGTTTATGCCCAATCGTTTTCCTGCTGTGGAAAAAGGCTGGCAAGGCGGGCCACCGCAAATTAAAAACGGTTCACCTACAGATAATCCTGTCATATCTAAGAGCTGTTGCGGCTGAATCTCCCTAATGTCTCCGCCCAACACCTTATGTCCATTGGCTCTCATAGTTTTTACGCATGATGCATCAAAATCCTGACCAATCACAACATTTAAGCCGGCCTTACCTAATCCAATATCTAATCCCATAGCCCCGGAAAACAAAGAAATAACATCTCTATTATCAGCATACCTACTATAAATATTCTGTTTAAAATTATTATGCATTAAATCTTCTCTCCGTTTTCTAATACGAATTTTCTCTCAAAAGAGCTATTTACCGCATCTGCAATATCTTCTAATTCAGCTATGGTAAAACTTTCTCTTTTCATTTTTCCATTAAAATTCTGTGGTGTTGTACCTATCCGCCGTGCAAGTTCAGCTACACTAATATCAGACCTTACGCACAGCACCTTGATCTGTTCAGAAATCGTCATTTCGGGTACCTCGTCATTAAATCAACTCTTACCTTACCAGTATAAATCATGGCATTTATATCGTCAACCGAATAATTCACTCTGTGTGGTCATGGGTACTTGTAACTTTTCATCTACCTTGATAAAATAACTTATATCAAAAAAGGCGGTGAATACATATATGGCTCGTGATCCCAAAGTAGTATCCAAAAACATGAGTAAAATCCATAGCAAAGATACTTCAATAGAAATTCAACTACGAAAAGCTCTCTGGCACAAAGGATACCGTTATCGTAAAAATTATAAGGAACTTCCTGGCTCTCCGGATATCGTTCTTACCAAATATAGAATTGCTATTTTTTGTGATAGCGAATTTTTCCATGGTAAAGACTGGGAAATATTAAAACTCCGCCTTGAAAAAGGGAAAAATCTAGACTATTGGATTAAGAAAATAGAGCGCAACCGTTCCCGGGACTGGGAAAATGATAAAAAACTCCTTTTTCTCGGCTACACTGTTATTCATTTCTGGGGACAAGATATCAAGAAACATACGGATGAATGCCTTCAAGCTATTGAAGAATCTATCTGGGACAGTAAATTTTCAAATGATCCCGAAGTTTCAGAAGAATACGAATAATATCATCTTCATTATTAGTTGTAGACTCTCCCCTCATAAAATAACCTTGGACTTACAGTTTTATCCTGCTATCCAAGGTTATATTTTTTAAGCATCATTATCGTTCCATACCCACATCTCTTGATTTTTTCTTCTTCGGTCTCTGCTCCACAATCTGCTTCTTCTCCTCTAACCGTTCATGGATACTTCGCCTCTGTCCGGTCCTTCCCTGCACTTCCTGTTTCTCCACATCCCGCACATTTGCCGGAATCGTCAGATACAATTTCTCCTGTTTTGCCTCAGAAGCATCCCACTCTTTCTGTTCCTGCTGTACTTTCTTTAATTCCACTTTTGCAACCTTCATTGCCTTAGTAACTCCCAATGCATTTTGATATCCGTACTGCATTGGAAGAAGATCCAGAGTATCCTTTGCCTTGTCAAGCTGCGTTTTCTTTTCTACGATTTTCCCTTCCAGTTCCTTCTGTTCTTTCCTGTGAAACCATTTCTTTTTCACTTCTGCCAGTTCCTTTTCCAGTTTCATTATGGTTTTCTCAATAGCATATACCTTCTGTTCCTGCTTTTTCATTTTATTGAGAGCCTGTTGCAAACGCATAACCTCAGCTTCCTGTTTTTCCGAAGAAGGTCTTTCCCCTTTTGGTTTTGCCGGCAATGGTTCCGGTGTAATGTCAATCCGCACATCATGATCAATCAGAGGATTTCCATCCGGATCTCTGTCACAATATTTTGTCTCGCGTAGAAATTCTACAAATCCTCTTAAGTATCCGATTGCTTTCTGAAGAATCCTAGTAAATAATTTTGGATCCTGCCCATGTTCCCGGAGCGACTCTGCCACCGGTTCATCAATCTGTGATTGCTTTGCCATCATCACTTCTACTTCTGCTGCACCTGTAAGTAATGCCCGATCTACATTCCGGTTCCATTCCTGCCGGAGATAATTATCCGCTTTGATTTCTGCTTCTTTCGGATTGTTCTTCCCTATCTTTTTGGTAGCAAGATAAGGACCGCCTTTTTGAAATACCTGCAGCTTCTCATTTTCATCTTTTACAATCCCGTTAATCGCATCCGTCATTACCTGTTTCATATTCTCCAGAAAAGCATTGGTCTTAAATTCTTCTTTCTTTGGCTGGAAGAAATTCGTCTCATAGACTTCCCCTTTTTTGATGATTTTACATCCGGGTCGGACATTCCCATTCTCGTCAAGAATCTCCTTTTTCGTCCGTACATGCCTCCCAGATTCATTATAAAACATATTTCTGCTTGCAATTTTCCGTTCCACTTCCTGCCGGATTTCCCGCTCGGAAAAGATCAGATGGATATGTAGATTCGTTTTGCTCTTATTATGATGCAGGGCTGCACAGCACCCCACATCATATTTCTCCAGAAAAACCGAAGTCATATACTTCAGCAACAGTTCATGATCATACTCGATCAGACTCGGCGGTAACATGATAATCAGTTCCCTCGCTTCAATACAAGTTCCTTCTGTTCCGCTTTTTGCAAAATCCCGCTGATTCTGTTCAGCAAGAAGCTCCCAGTAGCTGTCCTCCACATTGGCAAAGACCGCATACAGATTTTCCTGCCGCTCGGGACTACTGATATAATTCACTCTGCCTTTTACATCATGAAGTTTGCTTTCCATCACAAAACTATGATTTCGTCTGTTCACAATACCTCCTTTCCGCCCGGATACGCTGCCAAAAGAAATCATCATCGAAACTGACAGCCATAGCATTCTCAAGGCATGCAAAGCGCCCCTGCGAGGCCTTCCGGGAGGACGAAAGACATAGAGTATAAGCTTTAGCTTGTGCGTTGGGTGTATTTCGCTCTCAATCGCCGAGGGCTCATTTTATCATACCCGGATTAACCTATCTCTTCTGATGACTGATTTTTTCTAATTGGCGTATCCGCCATTCTCATTGATGCCCGTATCCGGGCTGTATATTATCTCTGCTTTATTTTCAAATTTTTTTTGCTCCTGTTCACACTTTCCTGTTCACATTTCACCCGGATATTTGTGAACAGAAACCTGTGAACAGAGCTCAAAACATTTTAAAAGTAATCATTAATCAAATGGTAGTTCCATATTTTCATCCACTTTCATGAATCCTTCCTCATCTTTTTTCGGTTGAACCCGTTTCCACGATCTCTGCGTACCGATAACACCACCGAATCTGTGATTGCCATGTTTTGTCCAGCCGATGATCTCATTGTCCATCAGATCCCCGATTTCTTTTGACTGCCATTTGGGAACGATGCCTTCCTGATGAAATACCTGCTGATAGATAATCGTAGAACAGACATAATCTTCTTCATACGAATCAAGAAATGCCTGGATCATGCCCGTCTGAGTATCCTCCGGCATAAATTCTCTCTGAAGCAGCTTAACGTGATCCTCCATCTCCGGTGAAAAAGTCAGCGGATAATTTCCGCTTCGATAGATTTCCATTGCCTCTGCCCATGCCTGGATAATGTATAATCTGGATTCCGCTTCATTTTCATAAATGGTGGTTTCCGCTTTTTCCGGAAATACCCTGACCGGAGCAAATCTCCGGTTTCCAGTACGGTCAAATGGAAGGAAATTCAGGTCGTTGGAAGTACCGCAAAAGACACACTGACGATACCTGTCCTCTGCCCGTCTTTCATAGGGAATCCGGTAAATATCCTTCTGCCGGCTCAGGAAGGATTTCGTCTCTTCAATACTCTTGGCATTTGCTACTGCGTTCATTTCTGACATTTCCACAATCCAGTGTCCCTGCAGATATTCATAAACCTTCTTATCATCGATCCGTTTCATATCGTCCGTAAACCATTCATCCTTGATTGCCAAATAGCGGAAGAAGGTGGATTTTCCGGTTCCCTGCCCTCCGACCAGACAGAGCATGATGTCATATTTGGCTCCCGGCTCATACAGCCTTCGGATGGCTCCCATCATGTGCATCTTCATCACTTCCCCGGTATATCCAATATCCTCTGCCCCGAAGAAATGTGTCAGCATATGCTGGATTCTTGGAGTCCCATCCCATTTCAGACTCTCCAGATATTCCAGGATCGGATGGAAGCTATTTTCATTCGCCACAATGTCAATCGCCTTTGTAATGACCCGGTCACTGGTCAACCCATAGTTCTTTTCCAGATATAAAGCCAGATTGTTCATGTCTGTATCGGTCATATGGACGCCACGCCTTTTCCATGGCATTTTCTTCATAATGTCGATCTGGCAGGTCATTTCATTTCTGCAAATAGCCCCTTTCAGACAGGGATCATGCTCCAACGCATACTTGCAATTCTGTATGGACTGTCGGATTTTCCCCTTCTCCGTAACATCCAGCCGCTCCCTGATGTCCTCCACGGTCAGAAGTTCCGTCTCCACAATCGCCTCTAAGTTCTGCAAGGACTCCTCGCTCATATTCTGCAATTCTCTGTTCATACCTCTTCACCTCCTCCCTTCCGTTCCGGAAAAATCCAGAACCTCTTCGTCAGTTCCAAACATTAGAATGTCCGCCAGATAACTGACCTTGCTTTCATTCTGTAAGGCTTCTGCAAATAATGGATGCCATTCCTCTTCCGCAGATTCCGGCTTGTAAAATTCCTTCCAGAATTCCATCCACCGTAAATACCGGAGCAATACATCCGAAGCATACTTCGCCCATTGCTCAATCTTTTTCTGTACGAATTGCATCCGTTCTTCTTTCGTCAGAACCTTCTCTTTTTTCTTAACTTCCAGTTTTCGGTTTCTATTTGCCCCAGATGTCCCGATTGAAAGATTCAGAGAAAAATCATCATTGATCTTCTTCGCTGCTTCCAGTTGCGATAATCCAAACAGCACCGCCACATAATTGACTGCATCGCCTTTTGCTCCACAGGCGAAGCAATAATAATTCTGGTCAATCTTCATACTGGGGTGCTTGTCATTATGGAACGGACAGCGCGCCATCCCGTTCCGGCTCACTTTTAATCCATATCTTTCTGCCACCTGCCTTGCGGTGACACGTTCTTTCATTTCCTGAAAAATGTTCATGTACGTCCTCCTGTATCCTTTGTTATCAAATTCCGTAATTTTCCCTCTTTCCGTCACAGGAGAACTTTGCTATACTACACATAAAGCTATATGCGTATAGGCAGACTTCTCCCGTAAGGATTGAGTTTTGTCTATGAGGCTTTACCAGAGCCTGCATAAGTTTTTAAGCGTGTGAGAAATGTCCTTGTTACCAGCAGGGGCATTTTCTTTTTCAGGGATGGTCCGGGAATTCCACATGCTGCGGTTCCTCCTTCATCCCATTCAATGTCACAGCAACCATCTGGATGGTCTGAAGCAGTTCTTCATTTTCTTCACAACATGCTTCCAACCGTTTCAGTTCCCCGTAAATCTGCTGCATCTGATTTTTCAGAGCTTTGTACACTCTCGGATTTCCCTGCACAGTCACTTCCCAGTCCATCAATTTTCTCAGGATGTACTCCTGTTTAGTAAGTCCGGATAATGCCACCATACAGTCAATCATTTTCGCTTCTTCCTCGGATACCCGGAATCCCACCGTCCGGTTTCTCCATCTTCCTTTTGCGTCCAATATTCTCTCCATCAGATTTCATCCTCCTTCTCCATCCGTTCCACATCCAGCTTATTCGCCATCTCTGTCTGTACCGTTGGGAACAAATGTGCATACCGATACGTGATTTTTTCTGCTTCATGTCCCACCCTGTTTCCAATGGCAAGAGCAGTAAATCCCATATGGATCAGCAGGGAAACATGGCTGTGGCGAAGATCGTGGATTCGAATAACCGGAACTCCTGTTGCTTTGCATCCCCGTTCCATTTCATGCTTCAGATAGGATTTGGAAAATGGGAATATCCTCTGATCCGGTGCCAGAGAATAATACATCTGAAAGTAATCCCGCATCTCTTCACAGAGAAACTCCGGCATTACAACGATCCGGTTACTTTTCGCTGTCTTTGGCGAAGTAATAATGTCCTGCTTTTTCATCCGGTGGTACGTTTTATTGATCCGCACCGTATGTTTTTCAAAATCAAAATCTGCCGGTGTGAGGGCAAGCAGCTCCCCTTCCCGGATTCCGGTCCAGTACAGCATCTCAAAGGCATAATAGGATCTAGGCTTGTCCATCATTGCCTCAGCAAATTTCAGATACTGTTCCTTTGTCCAGAATTTCATTTCCTTTGGAACCTCTTTTCCCATGCTTCCTGCCTGTCGTGCCGGATTGCAGGGCAGATTATAATAATTCACCGCATGGTTGAAAATCGCTGTGAGCTGCGCCTGAATCGTTTTCAGATAATCCACCGAGTAAGGCTTACCTTTTTCATCCCGGTACGCCATCATCTCATTCTGCCATGCGATCACATCTGCCACTGTAATCTCGTTGATCTTCCGTTTTCCAAAATAGGGAAGGATCTTTGTCCGCACAATGTGGCTTTTCGTCTCAAATGTACTTTCCTTCACCCTCTGACGTTTGTACTCGGAGTAAATCTCGTAAAAGCTCTCAAACGTCATATCCAGCTTATTTCCTTTTTGAAGCATCATTTCATGCTCCCAGGCAGTCGCTTCCCGTTTGGTCTTAAATCCACGTTTCTGCGTCTGCTTTCTTTCCCCGGTAAAATCGGTGTACCTGAACACCACTCTCCATGTACCTTTGTCTTTTTCCTGATAAACTGCCATCTTGCGTACCTCCTACTTTTCTTCATAACACAATTTCTTTTTGAAATAATTGGCATCCACACGCCCCGAAACAGTAATCAGCCCCATTTCGCTGAGTTCCTTATTCAACTGACGGATAATCTGATATGCCTTTGACTGTTTGACCTGTAAAATGTCCATTACCTCTTCTGTGGTCAGGAAACCATTCATCAGTTCAGCCATTCCCTTCACCTCCTCTCCATAATTTTCGAGAGCAGATAAAATACTCTCTACTTATAAGGGATCTGAAGACCCCTTATACAACATCATTTTCAATTTTTCTTAAGCTTAACTTTATTCAGTTAAGTTCCGCTCTATTATATTAACTATTTTCCGTTAAGTCAAGTGGTTTGAATGTCAGCAATTAAATTTTTTTGTTTAAGTTCCTATTGCGTACAATTTTTCCATATGCTATACTGATTTAAACAAATATCGTTAACCACCAGTTCCTATTCCGTTCATAACGGACGGAACTTATATCCAAAAATGAATAAAAGATTTCAGAAAAGGAGAGATTCCTATGGCATTTGGAAAACGTATTAAATTTTTCAGAAACAGAAAAGGCATGAAGCAGAAGGAGCTTGGCGAACTTCTTGGGTTCCTTGGAAAGACTTCGGATGTCCGTGTGGCACAGTACGAAACAGAAGCCAGAAGCCCTAAAGCTGATCTGGTCAAAGAAATGGCTCAGATCTTCGATGTCAGCCCCAGAGCCATCAATGTCCCGAATATTGACTCCTATCTAGGTCTCATGCATACACTCTTTACTCTGGAAGATATGTATGGAATTAAAATTGGAGAGATTGACGGAGAACTCTGTCTCCAACTTGACCGGGAGCACAGCGAATATCAGCATCTGTTCGCACCTTTTCATGCATGGCAGCAAATGGCTGCAAAACTGGAATCCGGAGAGATCAGCCAGGAAGAATACGATAACTGGCGATATAATTATCCGGAAATGGACACCTCTGAATTTCGGGCAAAGGTTCCGTCTCAGGAACTCTCTGACGAACTCATCAAGGCTCTGAAAAAAGAGAATCAATAAAGAAATGCAAAAAGAAAAAACCTTACTGACTGCTCTTTCCAATTTTGGAAACAATTCATCAGTAAGGTTTTTATGTTATAGAAATATAATTTTATTCAACGGATATTGCAGGAACGTTGCCAATCCGTTGCCAAAAAATAACGGAATTTGCTTGGAAACCGCATGAATACTTGGTCTATTTTTGCAAAATCCTATTCAAACTCCTTTGCGGACTGCGTTTCATGACACGCAAAGGCTGTTATTAGAGGTTTATATTTCGAACGTGCGTTCTGTTTTTGTGTTTTTCGCACCGCTTATGAAGAAATAAACTCCAAAATAACTCCATTTTACTCTTTATTATTTTGTTGTTCTTCTCTTGCGTAAAGAATGTCCAACGCCTGGAATATTACATTACTCATAGTCTGATAATGTCTCTCTGCATAAGATACTAGCTTTTCTTTTTGCTCTGGTGACATCCTAATTCTCAGACTAGAATCTTTGCCGTCTAATGATGGTTTTCTAGGCATCTTTCTCTCCTCCTTACATTTCATAGTTTAACACGAATTGATACAAGTGTCAATCTCGTTTTGTTAATATCACCCATTTCCCTTTTTGGCTACTTCCCTGCCTCTTCAGATAATTCTTTTCCTTCAATTTGGTTATATAATACTTCACACTAGCAAGATTCCAATCTAACGCATTAGCCATTTCTTTCTGCGTGATTGAAGGTTGCATACGTACAAGATTCAGAATTTCTATTTCTTTCTCACTCAGTACATTTTCATCTTCCACTTGGTCTAATCTCTCTAAATCTTGGTTAGCTTGGTTAGTAGCTTGGTTAGCTTGGTCAGTTATTGGATTGACTCGGAACAACTCTACCCGAAACATATTATCAAATTCCTGAAATCTCGGCTTTGGAAGTCCATACTCTTCTGCAGCATTAAGGATTCTTTTTATTCCGCTTCCCCATGCCTCTACAAGTCCCATCTGACTGAATATATTGGCAATGCCTTTATTCCTGATCTTCGAATGACCATTCATGACTTCCTCATAAGTTAATCCGTTATATAATCCACCCGGAGATGTCACCTCCAATCTGTCATCATAAACTGCGACCTGAATACAGGATTCATCTAATAGGTTACGGTGACAATGGGCATTAATAATCATTTCCCTGATTGCTTCCGGTGGTAACTCATATTTCTCTTTTCGCACCAATCCGTCAATTGTTGCTCCAAGCCGAATATTTCTCAATACAAAATCTACTGCTTCTTCGATTTGTGTATAGATTGGTCCTGTAAATTCTCTCTTATCCAGAAACATTGCACGATCTGTTCCCTTGAATACCGCACATTGTGTTTTGGAGAATGAAAAATAATCCGATGTCAGCAACGCATAGGCATTCGTTGCCAGAAGCTGTCCCTCGCTCTGCTTCAAAATTTTCCAGTTTATCAGCTGCTCTTTCTTTACAGAATGTTCTGACATTCCTGCTTTCTTCCAGAACTTTTCAATATCCTGACAAAGTTTCTCTGTTGCTTCCTCTGAAACAGGATAACCCACACAAGTAAGCTCATCCCATGAGATTCTGGCCCCTTCCATTTCCAGTTCTTTTATCTTCTCCGGAAATGCCTGTCTTGATGTACCTTCTACACGGATATAAGTGCCATTATCTTTTCCCTTTGATTTTAGATAATACGGTCTGTTCTTTCCAGCTTCTACTGATACAACAATGACCGTTTTCCCGTCTACTGTCTGTGGCTCAATATCAGGAATGATCTGTGGCACACAGGAATCAGAAACTGCATTGGCAATTCCATCCATCAGCTGAAACAACACATCATTTTCCACACCAACAATCTGGTGTGTTTTATCATCTACTCCAACAATCAGCTTGCCACCTTGTGTATTGGCAAAAGCTACGATTGTCTTCATGTACTTTTCACTTTTATCAGGTAAGGATACCTTGTACTCAATATTTTTCGATTCCCCGGAAAACATAGTATCTTCTACCATTCTTTCACTCCTACTCTATACTCGCACCACTGGTACGAATAATTCTATTTCCAGAGCAATCTTCTCTGGATCATTAACACTATTATACGTTCTATTCTTCTTTTCTATCAAGCAAGAAAACAAAACAGTTCATTTCTTCTTACCATTTTCTTCTGTTCTTTTTTGATGCCAGATAAAGTCTCGTCATCTCATCCATGAAAATAGTTTTGTCCTCATTGGTCATAGTTCCACTGGCAAATAAAGCAGCTACCTGTTCAAGAATCTGCCTTGCCTGTTTAGCACCAGCATATTCACTTGGCTCATCATTACCCAAGCACACGGTTTCATTATCATTCATAAGATAAGAAACCTGACACTGAAATGCATCTGCCAGTTTTTGATATAAACTACTCTGCTTCGGATATCGTCCTTCAACTTCCCAAGATCGAATTGTTCTATGAGAAACGCCCACCATATCACCCAGCTTTTGTTGAGTCATTTTTTTCTCTTTTCGCAACTTCCTAATTTTATCACCAAATGTTGTCATAAGTATACATCTTTCTCCTATGAGTTTTGTACATGCTTTATTTTTCTAACCACAATAAAAGTATATCATTATGCAAATAAAAAGAGAACCCGACATCACAAGCAAATTTGATGATGCGGGTTCCCTTCCCTCTTTATAGATCAATACCTTTTATTTTTTCATCTTATGATCCGATGGCAATCTCACTTCTTAATGACAACTGTGGCTTCCACATCCATGCTCGCCACATGTATGTCCTTCCCCGTTGTTGTGCTCGTGATGAGAACATTTCACATCCGGATTATACTCAAGTGTTTCATTGATAAAAGCTTCTACTGCTTCATCCGCATCTCCGGAAACTCCTCCGAAAAGCTTGATGCCTGCTGCCGCTAACGCTGTCTGTGCGCCGCCTCCAATTCCGCCACAAATCAAAACGTCTGCATTCAATGCATTAAGAACTCCTGCCAATGCGCCATGTCCACTTCCATTCGTATCTACTACTTCTGAATGTACTACTTTTCCTTCCTCTACATCGTAAATCTTAAATGTCTCTGTGTGTCCAAAGTGCTGGAAAATCTGTCCATTTTCATATGTTACTGCTATTCTCATGATACCTTCTCCTTTTTCTGCTGCATATTTTTTGTAAATTTCCTGTTTGTAACATCCTCCAAAGCTGCAGTTGCCGCTCTGACCGTCACAGATTCTGAAATCTCCGCCCTCAATTTTGAGTGGATGCCCGTCGATAAGTGCATCTGCGATCTTTTTCCTGGCGATCTCGTAAATTCGCTGGACCGTTGTTCTTGCGACTTGCATAGATGCTGCACACTGCTCCTGACTGTAACCTTTCTTGTCCAAAAGACGGATTGTCTCGTACTCATCTACCGTTAGAACAATGGGTGTTTTTTTCTCAGTATCATCTGCCGGAAGAAATTCTAAAACATTGGGGAAATGACAGACTTTTCTGCATTTTACTGGTCTCGGCATAAACTGCTCCTTTCTCGCTTTTCTTATATAATAGCCCTATAAAAGGCATATGTCAATAATGTTTTTGACATATGCCTTTTATGAATCACCTTATAGTATTACTTCTTTTCATTATTTTTTAATTTACAGATACCCTGCGTCATTGTTCCCATTGGACAAAATGTACACCAGGTTCGTGGCTTATATAACACCATTACGATCAACCCTAACAACAAAGATGTAAGCATCAAACTATAAAATCCAAAACTAAACTGTGCCACCCAATCAGCTACTGTTCCGGCAGTGTATGTCCATCCCCACGGAACACGGAAGGTCCAGAATAATTTGATGGCTTCACGCAAGGATGATGATCCGGCACCAACTAAATATGTCTGAAATACCATATTCCCAAACATTGTAAGGAAAAATATCAAAAAGCCGTATCGGAACCATTTTGAACTCATCCATCGCGGGGTTGGTTTATTTCTTGAGCATTTTAAATCCCCACCGAGCTTACTAAAAAGCTGGCCACGTCCACACAAATGATTACAGAAAAATTTATTTTCACCGAATATCGCTATTCCTAACGGCAACAGGAAATCAATCATCCCAAACCAAGCAAACAAAATATTAAAAAAACCGAGAGCAAAATAAAGGATCGCCCATATCCATAAATAATCATACCAATGTTTCTTTTTCTTCACATCGCTGTCCTCTCTTTCATTTCAATACAACCTGCCGGACAGGACTTTGCACATTTTCCACATCCTACACACACTGTTTCTTCTACCACAGCATAACATCCATGGTAAACTTTGACAGCTGCCAGCGGACAAGTATTTTCACATACTCCGCAGGCAACACATCTTTTTTTATCGACACTTGCCATTCTTTTTGCCAATGCTTTGTTCCCCTTTCAAATTTTGTATCTCTATTGTACCTGAAAAAGGTAAATCCTTCTGTGATATTATTACATAAGAATTTACCTTGAACGCTAATCATTACAATGACATATTTTTATTATACATTACCTTTATATTTATATATGATGTTTAGAATTTCCTCAGTTGTTCGAATAATTTCTTTTTGTTTTTCTTTCATTGTTATAGATTTGCTTTCTTCTTCAGCTAACGAAGAGTAAAGGTGAATGGTATTAGCATGATTCCATATCTCATCGTAAATTTTCTCGATTTCATCAGCACTCCGAAATGCCTGGTCTGTTTGCATTTGCAAGTGTTCTCGTTGCTCTTCCAGATGATTCATCCGTTCTTGTAACTGATCCCTTTCTTTCTGCAATCGATCATGTTGTGCTTGCAGTTGATCTATTTGTATTTTAATTTCGCTCATCTTTTCTTTCTGTCTCCGCATAAGCATCATCAAATATACAACTACAACTACAAATACAAATAATAGTATTATGTACAGCATAAACTTCTCCTCACGACACATATATTTCGACGGTTTTCCGCAAATCAACTATTGATAATGGCATAGAAAGAACAGTTAGTTTTCCTGAATTCTTTTTAATTTCAACAGCATCAGGATTGCCTGTGATTAAAATTACAGGTGTTGTCCTGTCCGCACGCCATGGCTGATTCGGTTGGCTCGTCATATCTTCGGTAACAATCCAAAGATCCGGCTTATGTCTGCCTAATCTTGTTTTAGCACTTTCCGGTGTGTAAAACAGCATGATCTGATCTGAAATAAATTGCAATGTTTCTTTTAATCCTTTTGCATAACGTTCACTGCCACAGACCAGTGCAATAATAGAAGCAGCTTTCTTTTTTTGTGTTACCTGAATAAAATCCAAAACTGGTGTATTATAGAGACTAAAGTCTTTTTCCAAATGAACTTTATCATAATAACTCTTTGCTGCCTTGCACATCCTCAGACAAAACTGTTCTATGTCTATACGAATATCGTTTCCGTTCTCCTGTATGTTCATACTTTCCAACTGACAAACTGACATTCCACAGTTTAGTCCAAGATGAAAGCGTATATTATTTTCATCATTCAAAAATCCTTTATTTTGATGAAGATATTCACATCGAAGCTGCCAACAGCGTTCTCCGCAAATATATGGCTTTTCATCGGATTGAGATAGTTTAAAGTAGTCCCCTGCATATTCATCAAACCAGCGAATATACTGGGTTCCCACATCACGGGTCGGATTCTTTTGCCGATCCAGCATAACCCGGCCATCTCGATAATGTTTAACAATTTCCGGGAAAGCAATACCTCCGCAAATATCTGGCAAAGTCAATGCCAATGCCAGTGCAGACTGCCATCGTCTATCTACAATATTCAGTTCTACTTCTTCAATTCGGTCCAAAAATGTAAAACTGACATCTCCCTGCATTATTTATCCCTCCCTCATATTCACAACAGTCATGTACTATAGTCAGTATATTTTTATTTATGGCATATGTCAATTATATAATTGACGCATCTAAAAAAAGTAAGTATACTATGTTCGTAAAGGAGATAACTGTTATGAGCTTCGAAAATTATTTTCCACTATGGAATGACTTAAATACAGCACAGAAAAAAGTAATTTCAGACAATTTGATTACACGGGATGTAAAAAAAGGAACGATCATTCACAACGGAAACCTGGATTGTACTGGATTATTACTGGTTAAATCCGGGCAGCTTCGAACTTACATACTTTCAGATGAAGGACGAGAAATTACACTTTACCGCCTGTTCGATATGGATATGTGTCTTTTATCCGCCTCATGTATCATGCAGTCCATTCAATTTGAAGTAACCATTGAAGCAGAAAAAGATACTGATCTTTGGATCATCCCTGCTGAAATCTATAAGGACATCATGAAGGAATCGGCTCCCGTCGCAAACTATACCAATGAATTAATGGCTAGCCGTTTTTCTGATGTCATGTGGCTGATTGAACAGATCATGTGGAAGAGTTTGGATAAGCGTGTTGCTTCATTTCTTTTAGAAGAGACCTCTATCGAAGGAACAAATGAACTGAAAATCACTCACGAAACTATCGCAAACCATCTTGGTTCCCACAGGGAAGTGATCACTCGAATGCTTCGATACTTTCAGGGCGATGGTCTCGTCAAACTCTCACGCGGCAAAATCACCATCCTTGATTCGAAAAGACTGGAAACACTACAAAGATCATAAAACTGTTTTTCTATGACATCTAAAGAATCCTCCATTTATCAGAATTGTGAAAGTCATTCTAATAAATGGGGGATCTTTTTACGCTACAAGTAAATTATAAAATTATTGTGATTATTTTTTAATAATCCATACCACATGCATATGCCCTTTCAATCAACGCACGGTCATTAACCACTGCATCATAGAAGCGGAATCCACCGGAGAAGTTGTATGTTTCATAACCGTTTCCTTCCAGAATACGGCTGGCAATGTAGCTGCGCAGACCACTTTGGCATATCAAGTAAACAGGCTTTCCCTTCTCAATTTCATTGATACGTTCCCTTAGTTCATCTACAGGAATATTTCTGAATCCATCCATATGCCCCCTGTTAAACTCACCTACAGTTCTCACATCCAGCAATACAACACTTTTATCTTTAGAAATCTTATCCATATCTTCCAGATGCCATTGTTTTAAGGTACCTTTTGCTATATTGTCTATCATGAATCCTGCCATATTTACAGGATCCTTGGCAGAGGAATACGGCGGTGCATATGCAAGATCCAGATCTTTCAGCTGGGTTGCCTTCAGCCCTGCATGAATTGCTGTTGCCAGCACATCAATACGTTTATCAACTCCTTCATATCCAATAATCTGAGCACCAAGCAAACGATAAGTCTCTTTTTCAAAAACCACCTTCATGGTCATCACTTTTCCACCAGGATAGTAACCGGCATGACTCATAGGAGAAAGAATTACTGTATCTACATCTAATCCTGACTTTTTGGCATTGGTTTCATTGATACCTGTAGTGGCTGCTGTCATATCAAATACTTTGATAACGGAGCTTCCCTGACTGCCCAGGTAACGGCTGTCACCACCACAAATATTATCAGCGATGATCCTGCCCTGCTTGTTGGCTGGTCCGGCCAAAGAGATCAGCGCATCATCACCCGTAACATAATGTTTTACCTGAACTGCATCACCTGCTGCATAAATATCCGGTACAGAAGTTTCCATTCTGTCATTCACTACGATACTTCCCTTGATGCCAAGTTCCAGACCAGCTTCTTTTGCTAATGCTGTGTCTGGTGTAACTCCGATTGCCAGCACCACCATATCAGCCTGAAGGGATGGATTATCTTTTAATAGAACCTCTACTCCATTGTCCTTTTCTTTAAATCCTTCTACTGTATAGCCCAGTACCAGTTTTATCCCATGCTTTCTCATTTCATTATGGATCATGGATGCCATATCCGGGTCAAATGGGTTCATCAGCTGCTTAGGCCGCTGGACAATTGTAACATCCATGCCAAGCTCCCTAAAATTTTCTGCCAGTTCCAGACCAATAAAACCGCCACCTGCCAATACAGCCGATTTTGGATGATTCTTATTTATATATTCCTTTATCCGAAAAGTGTCTTCTACAGTACGAAGTGTAAAAAGTTTATCCATACCTACTCCGGGAAGTCTCGGCTGTGTTGGCTTTGCACCTGGAGAGAGGATCAGCTTATCATAGTTTTCTTCAAATATCTCACCATTCTCTAAATTTTTCACTGAAACCGTTTTTCGTTCCGGATGTATGGAGATAACTTCATGATGAATTTTCATGTTAATACGGAATCGTTTAAAAAAACTCTCTGGTGTCTGTAGTGTAAGTTCTTCCGGGTCTGTGATCACGTCTCCGATATAATATGGAAGCCCACAATTCGCATAGGATATGTATCCGGATCTTTCAAACACAGTAATTTCTGCATGTTCATCCAATCTTCGTATTCTTGCTGCAGCTGTAGCTCCTCCGGCTACACCGCCTACGATTATTACCTTCATCTTATTTTTCCACCTTTCCTGAATAAGCAGCAATGCCACCAATATTATTTACTTTAGAATATCCCATTCGTTGCAACATCCCAGTTGCTTGACGACTTCGGGCTCCGGAATAACAGTATACAAACAGCGGTATTTCTGTATTCTTCACTACCGAAACAACATTGTTAAGTTGTTGCAATGGCACATTTTTACTTTCTGGTATATGCCCTTCCTGATATTCCTGCGGCGTACGAACATCCAGCAGAACTGCACCAGCAGTCTTTTTATATTCCTCTATCCCTTGATTAATATTCGCCTGTTTTAAAAAATCAAAAAATCCCATTAACGCACCTCCTTAAAGCATCTCTAAGATTGCCTTCTTAGGTCTTGCCCCTGAAACTTTTGTTACAATCTTCCCATTCTTCATAACCACCAAAGTTGGAATACTCATAATACCAAATTTACTTGCCAGTTCTGGCTGCTCATCCACATTGATCTTTCCAACTTTGATATCAGGGAGTTCACTTGCTATCTCCTCTATGATAGGAGCCACCATACGACAAGGAGCACACCAAGGAGCCCAAAAGTCTAAAAGAACGGTTTTCTCGGAATCCATTATTTCATTCTGAAAATTATTTTTATTGATATTAATAGCAGACATTTTACAGTCCTCCTTGTTTTTTCTTTTGTGGCTTTATTATAATCTGAAATTCATTTGTTTTCTGTGATATCATCACATTATTATCATGATTAATTTTTAACTAATTTATTTTTTCATCTTATGATCTGATGGCAGTCTCACTTCTCCGGTCCTTTTCTTCATAATCGAGTTCTGTGTCTCCATCTGTGTTGGAATATAATCGCTTTCCTGCAGAAATGCACCTGCCGCCTCAGCATATGATTCATATCCAGCTGCTTTCATCCTCTTCAACATTTTTGCCAAAGCACTGTTCTTGTCTCTACTCACCTGACGTGTGCTGATGCCCAGTTCCTCTGCTGTTTCTTTAACCTGTTTTCCCATGATAAAATAATCGCTCACGATTTTCTTTTCTTTCTCTGTCAGATCGCTGAAGAGTTCTTTAAAGAAGATCTCAGTTGTAATATCCGATGCAATGTCACGTCCACTATCTGCGATAAAGTCTGTCGCACAACCGTTTTCTGATTCTAATCCACAAAATAATACTGTATTATTTCTCTGATGCTGCTGATCAAACATATAATGTTCCTTATTATAAAAAATATTAAGAACTTCCAGCTCTTCTGCTGTAATATTAGCGTATTTCACCTTCTGATATCTGTCGTAAAATGTGTATTTTCTTTCTTCCATGATTGTTTCTCCGATTTGTCGTTTTTGTTGATTTGATTTGTGACAAATCGAAAATCATGGATATCTGGCATAATGCCTGCCTCTTCCCTGCATCTTGATATGCTCTTCCTTTCCGGCATCTACCTGTTAAAAAGGAAGCTTTTTCAAATCTGCAACCTGTTTTTGGGTATAAAAAAAGGCCATGCCCTTCCGGGCACAGCCTGACGCCTTAAAATTTGAGAAAAGAAAAACCTCCGCAAACATTACGTCTGCGAAGGTCTATTTCTCTCAGCATATCAATTCTAACATGCACGTATTTTCATTGTAATACCATTCACATGCCAGTTTACTGTCAGTTCACTGCCACTTTACTTCCACTTTTCTTCCAGTTTATTTCCTCCATCTTATTCTGTATCTTTTCCGGACGTGTAAATGCCCAGAGCATTGTTGCATACAAACGGATTGCTTTCTTACGGTTTCGATAATAAGTAGTGCTTGGCATATCATCCAGCATCAGCATCACATCTTCATTGGTATTTCCTGCTTCAAAATATCTATATTTCAAAAGCCGATAATACAGCTGTCCATTTTTTGGATAATCCCTCAAAGCTATCAGGGAATCTCTCATGATTTCCAGCAAACAGAGATTCATATCATTATTCAGAAGCTTTTCCTGGATTCTGCGTTTCTCTGCAGTCGCATCGAAATCTACCAGATCATATAACATTTCCTTCAGATGCTTCCCTTCCTCTGCATACATTTCATAATCTATATCCACAAGGTTCTTCTCAATACGGAACATTACTTTAGTATACTGACTCAGCAATAATTCCGTATTCTTATAAGCATCCTCTGCCACTTCTTCCATATTGATAAACATATCCTGTATTCTCTGCATAATTGTCCTCCTTCCCGACCGCTTCCGCAGCCAGACCAATCATTGTATTGTTTGTTCCATTCACAGTCTGTCACTGTCCTAACATCTCTTCATGCAGATTCCGCAGAAATATCCGCTGTGGGATAGCTTCTATTTCTGGCTGATCGGCAACTGTATGATCTATTGAAAGCAATCGGTTCTCACGGGAAAGGATGTATCCCCGACTGCTGATGTTCTCATCGAATATCTATCTCTCCAAAGGGGGCCCTGATTCA
>NZ_JBNPOQ010000027.1:0-27147 GCF_050315235.1 Bariatricus sp. SGI.019
TGGCAGAGGAATCCTATGAATAGATTGTAGCATATTACTTTAAGAAATACTATATCTTCCAACACCAACTTTCTTCTTACTTTTACATATTGCATTCTTATAAACCAACATGTTATCATAATTATAACAATTCTTACGGTTTCTTAATTCTCTGTGTTGAAATTATATCATTGCGTTTATTTTGCAAAGGATGTGACGTATGACACAAATCAAAGAAATTCAACATCTATTACAATCCCAAGATCTATGGGAAACTCATTTTAGCATTAGGCCCAATCCTAATCAACGCGGACAGTCAACTAGTTATTTCATCTATGACGAAACCGGCACTCCTATATATATTGCCAAATTTTTTGATTTTTTCAAGAACATCTCTATTCCTCCCAGTATCGATATTCATTCTTGTCAACAACCAGAAGATGTCATTGATCAACTCGCTGATGCAGATGACTTTATGGACGATATCGGCAGTGTCTCAGACATGTTTTATTATCAGAAACGTTCTTTTACACGATATGTACAAGTTTGTTTGGAAGAGGATATTGGATTCCCCAGAATATTCGCGGTAAAGGAGAATCTTTTAATTCACTCACACTTTTATGGCCTACTAATAGAAGAGGCGATAAACGGAATCACGCTTGAAGACTATTTGAAATCATCCATTTCCAATGACGATAGAACCACTTTTGCGATAGATTTCTTATTCAAAATGTCCAACATCATAGAGAAGTTTGTAAAAAATGGGATTGTACACCGCGACCTTTCTCCCGACAACATTATGATAAGCAATCATCAATTTGTTGTGATCGATCCAGGAGTGGTGAAAATTATCAGCAGAAACACCACAGAACTTGGATATGTCATGGGAAAGCGTGCATACGCCTCTCCTGAACAGTATTGGGGACATGCTGTATATGCAGACTTTACCAGTGATCTGTACTCACTTGGATTAATCGCTTTTGAGATCGTGTCTGGAATAAATCCACTGGCATATTATATTGCCAAGAATCCAGCTCACCCGCATGAAGATATCATACACAAATTCGACCGAGAATTAGAGGACATCTTTTTCAAGCACATTGATGAATCAGAGACCAATCAACAATTATTTATTATCATTCGGAAATTATTACAGCCAGATAAAGCTTATCGTTTTAGTGATGTCTCCAGTTTTCAAGAGGCAATGAACGTATTAAAGGAGGGAATATAACCATGACAAAATTATTGGCTCAACACGGCACCGCAAAAGGGAAGAAGATGGATAACGCCATCACCAATCAATACTTATCCGGTGTAATATTCTCTCCAAGAGAAGAAAATCTTGAATCCATTAAAAAATATTATAACAACAGCTCTTTCCTATCACCTGAAACTACATTTCTTGATCCTCAACTATATTATTCCACTTTTGAGGGTAAGATATTTAAGCATCTAGAAGAAGGCATCTGCTACCCAAAGAATATCACACGGCGTGACTGGAGAAAGCAGACCCCTGAGCTAATGAATTACCTGGATATGCATGCTGAGAACTCTGCACTTCTTTCAGATTCTCTGATCACTCCGGGATTCTTTATTCAAAATCTGGATTGGCACTTTGACTATTCTATTGACATATATGAATATTGCTATGAAACTTACGCCTTTGAAAAATATTATTTGACCTTACTAATTTCCAATAATTTTTTTCATAGCAAATCAGATGTTGATGAGATGATTGAAGATCTTATCGATAATATCGACCATAAAGAGGGAATATATTTCTCAATTTGTCATGAAAAAACAGAAGAAAAAGACTATGAATATATGGATGCCCAGAACCTGGCAAATATTCTATATTTTATCTATTCGCTTAAAAATGCTGGTTTTGATATTATGGTTGGATATACCTTTTTAAATTCCATATTATTCGCCATGCTTGACTGTGAGTATGTGGCAAGCGGCTGGTTCAATAATATCCGAAAATTCAGCAGAGACCGTTTTGAGGAAATCGAAAGCACAGGACGAAGGAAGAAACGATACGCCAGTCTTCCACTTCTCACTTATATTACTTTCGATAACCTTAATATAATTAGCGAAACGATTGATATCGAAGAATTACTTTCAGATTGTGACATTGACGAATACATGGTTGAAGACCAAGATACTATATCTTTCGTAGATCTCGAACAGCAATACTGGCAATCTCTTTCCATCTTCATCGACAAGGTAAATCTCTGCCATAGCTTACCACAAAAAATATCATTTGTATTATCCGAGATCGCTTATGCCAAAGAATTGTACAATGAGATTCTCGATTCACTATCTGATGACCGAGAGACTTATAATCGGATCAAAGCAGGATCCAAACATCTAGACTCCTGGATCATGGCCATTGAGACCTTCAAAAAACGAATCTCCTTAATCTAAGAAGAAGCCGCTACGATGCGGCTTCTTCTTTATAAGCTTCACTTGAAATCACAAGATTCATCAGACGAATATATGGCTTCATAGATTCATTCTTTCGTGGTCTGATATACACCTTTACCTTCTCCTGTGAGACTCCAATCAATCCCAGATTAAAGGAAACTAACGTCTCACCATGCTTCTTTGCAATGTTCTCAGCAACATCCATCGGAAAAACCATATAACTATAATCTACATACTCTTTATTCATTCTCGCCTGGTACAGCGCTTTGCTATAGTCTGTCAATTTTGCTTCGTATCCTGTAATAATAACCTTCGGAAATACAAAATTAACATTCCTACGATAATTATTACCCTCCCGAATGACCAGCCTCTCCCTTATCATCTCCGACATTGCTTTATGAAAAGTAGATTCACTCACACCCAGACCGACAAATAACTTCTCCTTTGACAGCAATCTCTTATTCTTAAGACGCATAAATATCTTAGCACAAGACGGTTTACTAAGAACTTGACACTGTTCCTTCGAAAATGGCAATGCGGTGTTACTTATCTCAACTAAATCAATATTACCCCAGCGGATCTTCATCTCATCAATCAGTAAGGTGCTCCTTCTAGATGCGTGTATTTTCCGAAATGTATCCACAAGGTCCTTTTCATAGCGGAATATCTTATTCATGGGAACACCTCCTTCTATGTGTCCTTAGTTACCTCTACTATAAATCATTCTTCTCTCTATTAATCCTAATAGTCCAGTAATACTTTTTATAATATATGACATCCCTACACATATAGCAAACATGAAAATGTAAATAAGCGGTGGATATACCATACGATATACTAAATTGTTAAAAATATACGCATAAAAGAACATATGTATTAGCCAGATATTCAAAGAATGCTCTCCCATAAACACGAAAAACCGGGATATCTTTCCATTCAATGTATCTAATCCAACCGCTGCACAACCTACCGTAACCATCGCAAATATTGGTGCTAGAATTAACGATTCTTCTATTGCGTGGACAGCGATGCAGCCTACGAGAATTATAACACCCCCTACTCTCCTTTGTGTGACTGTACATTTTTCCGCTAAACTGCGCAAAATAGTAATAACCTTGAGTCGGTAACACAACATTCCTATAATATATGGCAACAGAGAAGTTCCGAATAATGCAACCTTTGAAATCATCCATATACCCACAGCATTATTGCATGTAATATTTAATTTCTCAAATCGAATCATATATGCTACTAAATAGAAAAAACCTGCACCAAAAATAATTAACAATGGATTCCATTTCTTACATATATGATACAATACTCCTGATAAAGCAGTCATCATCAAATATATGAGCATGAACCACCACGCTCCATTATAAGATGTATCAATCAAGAAAAAGTTCTTTAAAAATCGAGCCAAACTTCCCGGAATATTTCCAGAAGAATCAAATATTGCCCCTATGCAGGAAAATAATATTACGATTATCCAATAATTCATCATCAATTTTTTTAATCTTTTCCCTGTAGATTTCCAATATTCCTGCCTAGACTTACCTTCTTGTGTCAGATAACTCGCATAACCTGCACAAAAGCAATATAATGCTACACACCGATTCCCCCCCATAAAGCCAGGTAATATACCAGCGGTATGCCTTTAATCATCATACTTGTATGATATGGTAAACTCTCTTTTCTGCAGAATAAGTGAAGCATTACCATAAATAAAATAGCTATTCCTTGAATTGCTTTAAAATCGGCTTTTGTAAAATCCCCCTAGTATTTTCTTTTGATTATTATTTTTCATCGATTTCTATTCTCTATTATTCCCACTTTGCATCTGGAAATCGAACATATCCCCAATGTCTATCATCCCACTTTATTTGCTGCTCATTAATTAATTCTTTTGTAAATGCTAACCCCGGAACACAATCAACATTCATATTGTTTCCATATTCATCCCGATAATAAAACGTTATAAATGAATTATAATTTCCCGGAACAATACCTGGCAAATCAAATTCTAATTCTATCTCTGCTTTCTCTCCTGCTGTTCCTGAATAGAACTCTTCAGCTAATGCTGTTCCCACAGAGCCCCCTTCCTCCGTAAGGATCTCCCATCGCATACATAGATTGGATATATCTTTCTTATTTTTCCATGTGAATTTCAAATGGAATTTTTCCTGGTCAATGAATGTATTACTTTCCTTTTCTACAAAACAGGCCGTTTCAATCCTCATGTCATTTGCTCTAAGCCAATCTGGGCGCTTATATTCTGTATAATCGCGGTATACTTCGGAATCAATTCCATTATCTAAATATATCTTAATTGCTTCTGAGGTATCGCCATCATAGATCACTTCACCTTTTTGAAGCACAAGACACCGATTACACAACTGGCTTATGGTAGCCATATTATGACTAACATATAGAATCGTACGTCCCTCTTCCTCTGCCAGAGATGTCATTTTTTTCAGGCATTTCTGCTGAAACTTCATATCTCCAACTGCCAGGACTTCATCCATAATCAGTATTTCCGAATCCAGGTGTGCCGCAACTGCAAACGCTAATTTTACATACATTCCTGAAGAATATCTTTTTACGGGAGTATCGATAAACTGACGACATTCTGAAAACTCAATGATGTCTTCCATCTTCCGGTCAACTTCTTCCTTGCTCATTCCCAAAATCGCACCATTCAGGTAAATATTCTCACGCCCTGTCAATTCTGGATGAAAGCCTGTCCCAACTTCGAGCATACTGCTGATTCTCCCATTAATATACACCGTTCCTTCAGTTGGTGCAGTAACACGGGAAAGAATCTTCAGCGTTGTAGATTTTCCGGCCCCATTTCCACCAATAATTCCGAGACGGTCTCCCTTTTTCACAGTAAAGTTAATGCCATTCAGAGCCATAAATGTTCCCTTTTTTGTGTCTATGTTGGTTCCTATCTTTGTATTCGGATCTTCTTTTCCTCTTATACGAGCCCACCAACTCTGCAAATCGCCCTGAAGGGTTCCGCCACCAATAACTCCAAGACGATATCTTTTCTTCACATTTTCTACCTTTAACACAAGTTCGTTACTCATCTTTTTATCCGTCCTTATTATTAAACCGTATCCATAAATGTCTTTTCAACTTTATTAAAAATCACAATTCCGACAAATAATATCACTAATGTCACAATAGCACTAATCCCTAGATATTTTACTGAAAATGTGCCATGACCTGTATATGCATACCGAAAAGCTTCCACTATCGGAACAACCGGATTCAACATAAGCAGATGCGCCCATTTTTCTGGCAAAGATGACACCGGAAAGATAATCGCACTTCCATACATCCAAAGCTGCACCCCAAATGTAACTAATACCGCAAGATCTCTATATTTTGTCGTTAATGCTGAAATGATAATTCCACATCCCATACCGAGAAGCGCTAATTCTATCACAAGAAGTGGGGTAATCAAAACCAAAAGACCGGGATGTATCATTCCATTTACCGTGTAATAAATATCTGTAACCAAAAAAATGGCAAATTGCACTCCGAATGATATCAGGCCCGATATAACAATTGATATTGGTGTTACTAACCTCGGGAAATATACTTTGCCAAACACCGCAGCATTTGCAGTAAATGTAGTAGAAGTCTTGGTAAGACAGCTGGAAAAATACAGCCACATCGTATTACCTGCCATATAAAATAAAAACTGCGGCATACCATCTGTTGAAATATCCGCAATATTTCCAAAGACAAGCACCTGCATTAATGTCGTCAATATAGGATTAATGACAATCCAAAGTGGTCCTAAAATTGTCTGCTTGTACATCGTCTTAAAATCACGCTTTACAAACATAACAATTAAGTCCCGATATTGCCATAATTCTCTTAATTTAAGATCAAATAATCTATTCTTGGGCCGAATCACTGTTGTCCATGTCTGTTCCATCTAATCCTTTATCTCCTTTTCTCCAAGTAATATCTTTTACATTTTATGCAATATACAATTTGCAAATCCAATTATTCTGTATTTCCATGTAAAAGTCCCAAAATTACTGCGATAATATTTTCTGTAAATTTTACACCATTCTTTTTTCTCTATATTATTGGCTTCCATATACTTATGATGTAGTCTCCATTCTAACAAATCTTTTTGTTGCTGATATAAAGCCAAGTAGTTATGTTCTCTTAAGAAATCCATTCTTAAAAGATACGCAGTATATAAATCATCAATCTTATTAAAACCATATACTCCCATAATGCTATTTGACGACTGTCGATAACAATATAATTTATAATCTAATTTTGCAATACGCCCAGCTTTTTCAAGCAATAGATGCATAACATAAGTATCCTCATATATTCGCCCTACTGGGAACCGAATTTCTTCAAATAAATTCCGATCATATATTTTTGCCCACGTCGTTACCCATCTTCCCGGCTGCTTTATTAATAGTTCCTCTAATGCATCTTCTACAGACAACACTTCAACATTAAAATTTCTATCATTCTCAAAATTAACATATGTATCAAATTCCTGGTAGTCACCAACAACCATTTTAGTTCCTTTATACTTGGCTGTTCGATATAATACTTCGATAGCATCATCACGTAAAACATCATCACTATCTAGAAAAACTAACCAATTACCATGTGAACTGCATATTCCAACGTTTCTCGTGTCTGATATACCCGTATTTTTTTTATTTATAACTTTTATCCGATTATCTTTTCCAGCATATTCATTACATATTTGCTCCGAATAATCTGTTGATCCATCATTAACTAATATAATTTCAAGCTTATCATAAGTCTGAGTACATACAGAATCTAAACATTCTTCTAAAAAATTTTCTGTATTATATACTGGGATGATAACAGATACTAACTCTTTTAATGATTGATTAAATAAATTCAACTTCAACCTCTCTTCATATATTCAAAATTTTACTTTGTTGATATTAAAAATAGCCAAAATAAGAATGGTGATTTTGCTTTCATCAGTTTACGAAATTTTTCACTTTCATCTTCAAAAACGCTGTCTGAATTATTCAACATATTTCTAAAGTATTCTTTTTTAAACAACTTTTTTATAGTACTATATGAATATCTATTAGAATCATTAATCATTTGAAAAATAATTCCTTTATACAATTCTGACATTCGTTTTACCATCACCTTTTTAATACCATCTCCTAATATCTGAAATAATCTATTCTCAATGAAAGCATTTGCTTTTTCGATATTCTCAATTAATTCGACATTAATTGGTCTAGAACTCAAAGTGTTTTCGCCATACCGCACATACTGATAATCACAATTATCTATCAGTTTTACATTCTTACAATGCTGTATATACTCAACCACAAAAACAGTATCTTCAATTACTTTTAAATCTTCATTAAACCTAATATTATTTTTCACAATAATATCTCTAGTAAACCGTTTTGCATAACAACAATTTAATATATTTTTTTTAAATAAATCTTCAATTGTATTCGCATTAATAACATTATTTCCAGAAGATTTATTATATTCTAAAATTTCCCCATCTGCATCTCTAACCGTTCGCCCTGTAATTACTAAATCACATTCCGAATTACATATTCTTTCTAAATATTCCTTCTCTATATAATCATCACCATCAATAAA
Source organism: Bariatricus sp. SGI.019 (assembly GCF_050315235.1). Classification (NCBI taxonomy): domain Bacteria; kingdom Bacillati; phylum Bacillota; class Clostridia; order Lachnospirales; family Lachnospiraceae; genus Bariatricus; species Bariatricus sp. SGI.019. The sequence continues at coordinate 8,056 of NZ_JBNPOQ010000027.1, forward strand.
AATTATGTATTTACCACTTGCTATCTTTAATCCCGAATTTCTAGCATTTGAAACTCCACTGTTTTTTTGATGTATCACTTTTACTCTAGAATCTTTTTTTTGATAAGCATCACATATTTTTCCACTTCCATCTAGAGATCCATCATTAATTAAAATCAACTCAAACCCATCTAGTGTTTGATTTAATATTGATTCAATACATCTACTTATAACCGTTTCAATATTATAAACAGGAATTATAATACTAAATTTTTTTTCATTCATCTTTTTCTCTTATATTGTTTCACATTGAAATTATTAGTTTCTACTTGATTTATAAAAATTCTTATATTTATACTTTAACAACAAAAGAACAATTAAACGATATTTGTATAAAAAACGCATTTCAATAGAAAATGTATCCGGGAAAAACCTTAAACAAATTTGAAAAAATTCATCCGTAACAATTTTTTTAATAGATTTATATTTTAAATAAAAACTTTCTTTTCCATTAGATAATGAGCTAATTTCTTTCTCGCTAAAATACAACATTTGTAATGCATAAATCGCTTGTACACTTTCATGTCCATCAAATTGTTCATAGGAAATTTTTCTCCATCTTGTCCGCTCAATAAAAGAGGTTTTTTCTGCTACTGATGACAATGTTGTAGATTCATATTGACAATGATAATATCCTGACCATTCAATATTTATAACAGTTTGTGTGTGAAGTATATAATCATTATTGAAAATAATATCTTCACTAAATTTCATATCACTTCTAAACCTTATATGGTATTTATCTATAATACTTTTTTTATATCTTTTCCCCCACACAAATACAGAGCTTTTTTTATCAAGAAACTTTCGAATTCCTTCGTCAGAATCTATTGTCCATCTTTCATTTTTATCTAAAATTACTTTCGTTACTTTATCTTTTAAATAATCACTAAACCCTACCAATACTAAGTCAACATCAAATTGATCTAACTTATATAATAAATCACTTTCCACAAAATCATCACTGTCAATAAATACTATATATTTTCCTCTTGCTTTATCTAGTCCTATATTTCTCGCTATTGATACACCTTGATTTTCTTGATGTATAGTTATTATTCTAGAATCTTTTTTCTGATACTTCTCACATATAGTCCAGCTTCTATCAGAAGAACCATCGTCAATCAATAGAAGTTCAAAATCACCACATGATTGTTTTAAAACAGACTCAATACATCTACCTATATTTTTTTCTACATTATATACTGGTATAATCACACTATACAGCGGTTTTGATTCCATTCCTTACTCCTTTTTCTATTTACTCATCTCTCGGATTTTTTCTATTCCAATTACCATAATTTTCTTTTTTCAACATTTTATACTCTGTGCCTAATTTTACATGTTTCCCTGTATTTTTATTTACTGTTGTATTAGCTCCAACTATACTCCCTTCCCCAATTGTCACACCTTTTAAAACGAGCACATTTGTTGCAATCCAAACATGATCTTCGATTACCACGGGAGCAGGCAAATTGGTAACTTTTCCTTCTTCATCCAATATCTGATGATAATCACTGTCATAAATCACAACATTTCGTCCAATCATAACATCTTGTCCTAATTCAATTTTTTCAGCAACGATTATTGTACTATTACTATTCATAGTAAAATATTGGCTACTTAAAACTGCATTTCTGAGAATTTCTATTGTTGACCCATAAGAAATTTCACACCCTTCTTGGATTTTCCAAACTGCATTTTCTCTAAGTCTAATATAAGTCTCCGCCTTTGAATTTCTTAACTTATTAGCTCCTATTTCAACACTTCCATTTTCTATATAAATCCTAGAGTTTTTTTCTAAATCAAGTATCACGTTTTTATAAGGAATTATTTTTCCATTATTTTTCCGCACTATATTCTTGCAGAAATAATTAAAATACAAATATTTTATAACATTGATTTCTTTCCACTTCATCATAATTTATACCTCTATTATTGTTTAAGTATTCACAACTTAAATCTTCTATATTTAATAATAATCCCCCATATTATATTTTTTTGAAAGCATTTTCTTAACATTCTCCCCACATGTGTTTTGTTTTCTCTCAAACATAATTTAAATATAGAATTATTTACAATATCATATATCATCTTTTTAATGTCGCACATCCTCATGTTAGAATTACATATGCTATTTATTTTTAGCTCCATCGTCCACCAAAATGTATCTAATAAATAATCTTGCACCTCTTTATTTTTGTCAAAAATATTAAGTAATTCTTTTATTAGTTCTGCATACTTATTTATCCATTCTTGTTCTCCCACTTTGCTCAATGATTTTTTATCATTTTCACACCAATTATATGTAACTTTATCTATAAATTCCAAGTTCTTTATCTCTTTTATATAATTTGTTATAAAAAGTAAATCTTCCCCATAATTGAAGCATTCATTAAAAAAAATCCCATTTTTTTTATAATATTTCTACAAAATCTTTTATTCCAGACATGGGCAACATAACTCTCTTTCAATACTCTTATAATTTCTCTTTGATTTGTCAAATTTATCCTTTGATTTTTTCTTATATATTCATCTTTTACTTTACCATTTAAATCATATCTTCTAAACCCTACAATTAATAAATCCGCATCTCTATTTCCGTATATTTCAAGGAATTTTGAATCCACAAAATCATCACTACCTACAAAAACGATCCACTTTCCTTTTGCTTCTTCCAATCCCCTATTTCTTGCTGCCGACACTCCTTTATTAGACTGATGAAAAACTTTTATTCTATTATCTTTCTTCATATAGTCATCACAAATAACACCACTCGCATCTGTAGAACCATCATCTACTAAAATTAGTTCCAAATCATCTATTGTTTGATTTAAAATAGACTCAATGCAATATTTTAATGTTTTTTCAGAATTATAGACTGGAACAATAACTGAATAAGCACTCATCGTCTTCTCACTTTCTAAAATGATTTTTTAGAGTATCATATATTTGTTTTATACATTTGGGAGATATTATATAAATTGTATTTTTGATTTTGCTACTGTCTCCAAAATAATCTCTCCATAAATAATAAAAATACTTTATATTCAAACCAAAACTTTCCCACAGACTGTTTTCCCCTTTATATATTGTATATATTTTTTCTTTCTGATACAAATATAACGCTTTCTCCGTATTATAATTTCCGAAATGTAATATTGTTGCATGATAGCTTTTATTATCCATTTCATAAACTAATTTTCTTTTCACAATATTAGCATTTACCTTTTTTACAATCGGATAAAAACATATATCATTTATATTAGGAATAAGTTCTACATTTTTTATCGCACATGCTAACGCAATAATAGGTTCATCTGCAGGTTCCTTAAACATCTTAAATGTATAATTCGAATAATTCGCCTTTAATTCCATACACAATTCCCAAAACTCTTCGCAAAATCTACTCTTACGAACATAATATAGCCCGCCATGTAATCTCGTAATGTAGTTGATTTCGTCTTTATATTTTCCCGCCCCCTCATAATCAAAAAAACCATCTTTTGAAGATAATGGTAATTTTTCACCTAGACAAGAAAAATCTGATCCATTGTCAAAATATTTCCAAAGATAATCTATATTTGAAAATACTAGCGAATCTGCATCTATAAAAATATTTTCATCGTATGGACACCGAATTAACAAATCTAGTTTATCTAAATAAGATTTGTGCGGTTCCTCCAAAATCACAACATCATCAAATTCATTTGTACACAAATTCTGTTTATCTGTAATTATTGCCATCTTCATTTCAGGATTGGAAATCCTCACCGAATATAACAAATTTAGTGCCATTTTATAATATCTTTCATTTCCCGTTGCAATTGTAATAATTCCTTTTGTTAACATTTTTATTTCTCTTTTATACTAATCTTAATTTCTATTTTATCCAATAATATTCTAACATTTTAGACCACTGTATATCGTTTTGTCCATCTTCTGCATTTATATACCACAAACTTCCTTCAGCCGTTCCATATATTATAACAGGAAATGCACGCCATGGAAATTTAGCAGTTATCTTTGTTCGGTTCCTCTTAGCCATAAAAGTTAACCACAAGTCATCTGCATGAGGACATATTTTTTTAATTAATTCTTTATTAAAAACCTCTTCATCCAAAGAATGTGGTGGATAAAGAGAGCCACTTCCTGTAAAAATCTGAATTTCATCCGAATGTTCAAATTTTTCATCCAGTTTAGGATTTCTCCACATAGAAGGTTTTGATTCAAATGATGGCTTTATAGCCTGTGCAGTCATAGTACAAATATCATATGGATATTTTTTATGCATCTGCATTAATTTTTTTATTGTATCTCGTGGATAGAACATATCATCATCCACAAGAATAATAATATCTTCAGGATATTCTTGCATCACATAATAATACTTTTTATGACTTCGCAAATCATCACAAAATCGAATCGTTAATCCACATTTTTGAAGTTCTATCAATTCCCGAGGCAAAACATCTATACTTTTGAACTGTTCTTGTGCCAGCCAAAGGATTATCTCATCTGGTTTCACACTCTGCCTCAATAATGTTTCTATTGTAAGCCAAACGGTTCCAATCCGTTTTGGATAAGAAGTCAGAGAAACAATAATATTCTCTTTTCTTTTTGTCTGATTAATTCCGTTCCTCCTTATCGGATGCTTCATATACCAGTCTCGCACTATGATATTGTAAAACCACTCTATCCGATCAATTATTTTTTGTGTTATTTGCAACGGTTTTTTAGCATTTTCTCTTCTTTTTTTTTGCTTTCTTTTTAAATAAAAATATAGATTATAAATAAATGTATACATGTTTATCCCTCAATACGGAACATTTTACGGATGATTTTATTTGCATATTTTATGTACAATGCAATATGCCGCATTGTGACTCCTCTTACTTTTATTAATTCATAAAAAGAATTTTTTATCAATTTAGGTTTCTTTGTATCTATTGCATTACCAAATCGCAATTTGGCATAGTATTTCTTTATATTAAGAATATATGGGAAAATTTTGTTATCAGAAATTTTATTCAATGTAGCCACTAAAATATTCTCATAATCATACAACTGCTTAATAAGCTTTTCACTTGTATTTTTACTATGCGAATGACTGTTATTTCGTACATAATATTTGTAAACAGACTCTTCTACATATCCCGGTTCTCCATAGTACCAACTGAAAGGAAGAAGTATTTGTGCATTCTGACCACCTTCTCCGGTATATATTTCACGATTAGGAATTATAGAATCAAAAACCGAAGCCTTTACCAAATGGCCAGGGAAAAATATATCTTTCACAAAGAGAATATCTTCAAAATAATCATACCTTCCACTTTTCTTTCTTTTTTCATAAACAGCAACTATTTTATCTGGCTCTTCCTCTTTTACTTCAATTGCTTTTCCATAGCAGTAAACATATTGAGGATTATTTTGAAGAAATTGTACTTTCTTTTCAATAAATTCAGGCATAATCTCATCATCTGAATCCGGCCAAGTCAAATACTCTCCTGTAAACAACTTAAGTCCCCGATTCAATGCTGCTGCCTGTCCTGCATTCTCCTGATATTGATAAATAAATCGTATTCCTCTCTTCTCAAGTTTTTGCCGATAGGAATTCACAACCTCCTCTGTTTTATCTGTTGAACCATCATTTATCAGGATCAGCTCTAAATTAGGATATGTTTGATTTAAAATCGACTCTATAAAACGTCCCACATATAATTCACCATTATAACAAGGCGTTACAATGCTAACAAGAGGCTCCATATTGCACTTCTCCTTGTTTCCTCATAGTTGATTTAATATGCCTTTTAAGAAATCGCCACATACTAACTTTGCTCGAATTTTAATAGCATTCTGTTTCATATCTGCATACATTTGCTCTGTAATAGTATCAAGAACAGTACTAAGATCATCTATCCGCTCCACCGTAATACCTACATTATATTTCTCAACAAATTCAGCAACTGCAGCTTTTTCCCAGACAATTACAGGTATTCCTGCCACCAGATAAAGTGATAACTTGTGTGGATTATTAATCCGTGTATATTCTCCCAATGGACCTGCTCCATCTACGATGCTATTGCCATCCCATACCAATCCAAAACCTGCACTTATCTTCTCTGGGATAATCTCAGGTTTAAAACTACCACAATATTTTGCATTTTTATTACTCCATTTATCATCCCAGCCAGATCCATAGAATTTGAATTCTATTTGAGAATTACTCTTAATCAATTCTGGAAGGAACTCTGATTTTCCAAGATTTCCGGCAAATGCGATACTTTTCTTTTCACAATGCTTTTGATTCAATGGACCGGAACATAAATAATCAAACATTTCCAGACAATATATTTGAGGAACATTCACACCCAATGCTTTCACTTTCTGTGCCATAAAGCGATTATGGACAATCAACACAGATGCAATATTTAACAACGAAATCTCCTTTTTTAATTTTTCTTCGTTTGGAATGCGCAAACAATGTAAATCGTGAATTAATAAAACTAATTTATTATGTTTCGCAATTTCTCTAAAATATTTTTCCTGGAAATCAAAAGCCAACATAGGATATTGAATAAACACTGTTTGCTTTTTTATTTTTCGTATACGTAAAAATAACCCCATCAAATCAAATCGATTTTTTACATTAGAATAAATATACTCTTCTTTTTCATCACAACGTAATTCAAACGTATTAGCATTAATAGGTTTTGCACCCATTTGTCCAAGAATCTCTTCTACATCATTACGAGCTTTCGTTCCTGCATGATTTCCTCTATAACTATATTCAGAAAAATAATATAACATCCTCTTTCCCTATTGCAAAAGATTCTTCACATTATTCAATGCATCCTTTGCCCTTTCCATATATCCTGGCAGAACCCCTTTTATTTCATTGCGTATACTATTTTCATTTCTGATAATCCACTGTAATGCCTCTGCCAAATCTTCCTTCTCCTGTAGTTTCTGCACTGGAATCACATAATTTTCATCTGTTCCAAATAAATCTGTTGCTATCCCTCGCGACTTTATTGAATAGCCCAGCACTAATGTTGGCACATTCGAGGAATATGCTGCAATCGTTGCATGTGTTCTTGCACCTACAAAGAATCGGCATCTTGAGATATACCCTTTTAGCTGCATACAATTACAATCTTCAATAAGTACTACTCTTCCTGTATCTGCAAACTCCTCATATAATTTACGCAACACAGTCCGATCATCATTACTTTCCCACACAACATGCGGAATCAGCGCTGCTGCGCAGTCCGTATGTTCCAGAATCCACTGAATCATATATACAAAATTCGCATATACAATTCCGTCTTTTCCTTCCTTTCGGATTACCAATGGGCTTACGTTCAATCCGATAGTATTATATTCCTTAAATCCTTCCGGTAACGGACATTCTTCAGCCGGAAGAAGGAAAGCAGAATCTGGTGCATATCCAATATTCGTAAGTCCGGCATCCTTTAATAATTGATATGTAAGAGATTCTCTTGCAGAGATATAATCATACCGTTTCATATCTTCCACAAAATCAGGATCATTAAATAACTCTTCTTCTAAAGAGCAACCTAATAAAACCGATTTGCAGCCTCTTTTACAGATAAGCTCATGCAGTTTGATAAACTTCGGATAATATTCATAACAATAATTATCTCCGCCAATTGATATCTCTATATCTCCTGGATTAAGAGCCTTTATACTTTTAAGATAAGGCAGAACATCCATTGGAAAGTAGTCTCCCGTTCTTTTTAGATGGAGATATGCTTTCAGAAAATCAATACTAAGTTTTGAATATGCAGTTATTGCAGGTTCAATGTCTGCCACTTTCTGAATATCATAATGTATATCCTGTTGTGGTGATTCCGACAACAATCTAATCTTTCCCTCAGTCCCAAGTAACATGCATACAGTACGAACCAATGCTTCGCACCCATGATTACCACTTCCACCATGATTATAGAGGAATATTCTACCCATTTTTTATCCTCCTATAAAGAGCTCTTATTACTCTCCTGCCATTTAACAATAGTAAAACTGCAAGATAATTTTTCTTTTTCACTGCTTGAAGCAGATTTTTTTCAAATTTATGGAAACACTCTGGATGAATACAATCGAAAATTTCATCACTATTGATCATGTTCTGATAAATCACTTTTATATCCTGATTATCTTCTTTTCCATGAAATAAAGCAAAGAAAACATATTCCGATACTTTTTTATCTAATATTCTTTCATACTTTACATACTCTCCACTTTTTACAAACCATTTTCGAATCTCTAACTGAACAAGTAACTGAGCAAAGTAATCAATCTTATCCTTATTTAAGTAGTTGCAATCCGTCTGCAAATAATAAAAACTATTTATTTCTGCAAAATACGCTTTTCTTACTTCCGGATATATCTGTGCATAGAAATCCAAATCTTCCGCCAGAGTAATTCCCACTGGGAATTTTGCTTTTGATTTATCCAAAGTACGTCTGCGAATCAATTTATTTGAAATATATCCAAAATATCCATTCTCATATTGCTGTTCTATAAACAACTGACACAGATTATTCTGAGTACAAAGACCTTGTAATGAAGCAACAATCTCTTTTTTACATCTTCCATCTTCGTCAACCATCTGGAAGTTCGTAAAAAGAATATCTACGTCATATTTTTCAGCCAACTCAACACCTTTTACCAAATAATCCTCATCAATCCTGTCATCGCCATCCAGGAATTGTATCCATTCTCCTTGTGCATAACTTAAGCCAATATTTCTCGCATGTGAAACTCCTCCATTAGAGATATCAAGCACATGAATGCGATGATCCTTTATTTCATAACTTTTCGCTATCATCAAACTATCATCCGTTGAACCATCATTCACAACAATTACTTCATAGTCCTTATATTTTTGCTGCAAAACGGAATCCAGCGTTGATGAAATATATTTACTTTTATTATATAGCGGAATAATGATTGATACTTTTGGCATAATTGCTTCCTTACATAGACTACTTTTTCAATAAATATAATAGGCCTGCCTGCTTCCATTTCATTAGATAAAGCTGCACTTTCAATTTAAGAGGCACATTCGGAATGGAAAAGTCAGAGAATGCATCTCTCAGTTGCATTGATTGTAATATTTTCTTAATTCCATCCTTTGCTTCATTAGAAGGCAGACCTAGTTCTTGTCCAATACAGTTACATGCATAATAAACCATATGTAATTTTAATTGTCTGTCAAAATCATAGTCCTCAACCTGATCAAAAAATTGGTGCAAATGTTCATTCATCGTACAATAAACTTGCCACGCACCTCTTCGATATGTTGTCGTAATCGTACCTGGATTTTGATAATAGTGATATAATCCCTGCCCTTTCATGTAATAAAAGCTGTCCGCATAATATCCCACAAAAGAGCTGAATATATTATCCTCAGACCATCTTACTTCTTCATCAAAATGTAATTGATACTTATCTAAAAACTCTTTTCTATATAGACAATGCCATACAGAAAGCAACGGTCCATAATCAAGATTTTCTCCCATAATTAATTGGGGATAGATTTCTTTTCTGATCTTCTCTTTATCATATCGACCAGACGCAATTTCCAGTGTTTTCAAATATACTTTACCGGATTCTAATACTCTCATGTAATCAGACATAACAAAATCAACGTTTTCATGTTTTGCAATTGTATACATCTTCTCATACATATCCAGCTCAACGTCATCATCTGAATCCACAAATCCAACATACTCCCCGGTGGCAATTTGTAATCCAGCATTACGTGCACTACTCAAACCACCATTGCTTTTATGTACCACTTTTATTCGCTTATCTGCTGCTTGCATTTTATCACAGATAATACCACTATTATCTGGGCTTCCATCATCTACTAAGATGATTTCAATATCCTGTAACGTTTGTTTTAAAAGACTCTCTACACAACGTTCTATATATTTTTCAACCTTATATACTGGAACAATTACACTAACTAACGGCATCCTATTTTCCTCAATTGATTCATTCTTTCTTTTCCTAATAATGGTCCAATAATATGCTTAATCCCTTTTTTTACTCTCGTAGTCCAAGACATCCATGACACAAAAAAGAGGTGTTCGCATATTGTATTTTCTGTATTGTGATGAATACAATTTCCATAATCATAAGGAGAAAAGTACTCTTGCGGATAGATTGTAATACCCTCTTCCAGTTCTTGTAACTGATCGTTTCGCTGAAGCCCTATATCCATAAGCATATTTGTCAGCTTACTGACATTAGTTCCCGGGATAATCCTTCCTTCTTTATCATAAAACGACAGGTTAGAATAAAGCGAAAGAAACTGTTCCATCAGTGGATGCTGTGCCTCACAAGCCATAAAACTTGTTGCCACATATAGTTCTTCCTCAAATCCAAAGACACACCTGTGACTTAAAATAGAATCAAAGTTCTTATATACCATCACATCCGCATCTAGATAAATCCCTCCATATTCATAGAGCGCTTTTACTCTTGCAACGTCACTCACAAAAGCATACTTGTGAGCCTTATATGCATCTGCTGTATACTGCAATGCTTCAACATCATAATTACTGGTATTCCATTCTCTAATCTCATAATCCGGCAAACACTTCTTCCAGCTTTCAATACATTTTAATACTTTTTTGGGTTTTTCGCCTCCAAACCAGCAATAATGTATGATTTTAGGTATCATCATTCTCTCCCATCAAATTGTATAGTTTCTGCATTTCCATACTGTTTGAATAATCTTCGTGATATGTATTCTCTATTAATGTTTCTTTCAATGCACTGTTCTTTAATATCGAAGCAATTGCTTTCGCGCAGTTTTCATTATCCTGTGGCACTATTAATCCATCATAACCATCTATAAGCTGGCTTTTAGCAGTCGGATAATTTGCAATAATTACAGGTTTATGCAATGCCTGTGCCTCACGAACAGTAACAGCCTTTCCTTCGAATCTGGATGGCTGAATATACCAGTCACACATTGCAACATATGGATACGGATTTTCCTTCTTTCCCAGAAGAATTACGTTCTCTTCCATATGACTTTCCAGAATTTTCTGTTGGATGAGTTTCTCATCTGCGCCAAATCCAATAATATACCAGATAACATCTATTCCTTTTTCAAGAATTCTCCTACAGATATCTGGAATATTATCAAAGTTTTTAGCAGTACAGAATCGGCCAATCGAAAGTAATATAATCTTACCATTATACTGTAATCTCTCTGACACCGGCATCTTAACCTGACTTTGGAGAAAATCTATTGACAAAATATTTTCCATTCGTATCATCTTTTTTCTCAATTCAGGGAAACATTGAACAAATGATTCTTCACATGCTTCTGAGATTGCAACTATATGGTCATAGCGATTCCACATTTTCATCTCAGATTTGACATCAATTTGTACAAAAGAATAATCTGTATGAATCCACGCTATCTTTTTTCTTGCCTTTACTTTCTCTGCCACAAAATAATGCGGCGTCAAAAAACTAATTGCTAAATCATACGTTACATCTGGAGTAATCTCTGGCATTAACCACTTTGTAAACTTGTGACTATATTCTATCGCCACTTCACTGCTGGTACCATAATGATGGATTGAATCATATATTTTCGCCGACAATTTTCCAATTATTCTCGAAAATGCAAGTAAATAATGCCCTTCTCTCGCTACTCCAGAAATTGGGCGAGCCAATGTCGCATACTGATCAATCGTTGGCAACAAATAAACCTCCTTCGGAATCAACGGAAGTAGTTCCCCCTCTTGCCTAAAAAGGAACAATGACACTTCATATTTGCTATAATCAAATCCGTTGAGCAGACCCAATAACGCACGCTCTGCCCCGCCAATTGCCATAAAATGAGTAACTATCAACACTTTCTTTTTCATAATTATCTACTTCTCACATCTTGTTCCCTTGCTTTTTTTCGAACTAACAAAGTCAATATCCACCCTGCCGGAGTACACAAAACTGTAAGTATCTTTCGTGGAGACTCCTGTATATATCGCTTATTCTTCGCAATCTGACTGCTGGAACAATAATGGATACAATCCTGAATCAGCCTTTTCTGACTAATCGGATATTGCATTGCAGTCTTTCTCAGAAAAGCAAATCCTTTTGGATTATTCAAATACTGCTTCCACATAGTTCCAGTTGAGCCATCTGCCTGATACTCGACTTCACATACAACATCATTCAAAACATACAGTTTATATTTCTGATCAATCAGCGTATATTTATAGATCAAGCCGACATATTTTTCTTCTGGGAATACTGGATAGGGAGGCACGCTATTAATAACATCTGTACGGTAAATTAGTTTCTTATCACCAACTCCTCCGGCAGCATGGTAACCACCCAAAGTTGTTTCGCACATGCCTTCTGGGAATCCTGTTCCAATAATATTCCCTACAAAATCAGAATCTAACGCAATGATACCCGCATACCCTTTATCTCGAATTATCTTCCATGTTGATTTGATCTTTCCCACTGCACCGGGTGCCATCCTGTCATCCGAATCAATACATACATTTAACTCTGTGTGGATATTCTCATATGCTGTATTGTGTGCTGTATGCATACCACCATTTTCCTTGTATATATATTGAATATCGAATCCATTCTCTTTACTCTGCCAACTCTTTACCAATTCTTTTGTATTATCACTAGAACCGTCATCAATAATCAACCAGATAAAGTCCTTACAATCTTGTGTGCGTAGACTTTCATAGGTGCGCGGCAAAGTATGTGCCCGATTATACGCAGGTGTAAATACCGTCAATAATGCCATAAATTACTTCCTTTCACACTGAAGATAATATCCTTCCAGCCATTTTGCAGCTGTAGTAATATCATAACCAGCCGCTATTATTTCCTCAATATGATTTTCTTTCTGCTGACGGACTCGTTGTAAAATATAGTCAGCCCATTCAACAGGTGTCTCATCTAAACTTTTTCTTGTCACTAACCCTTCTGTTACAATACATTCCTCGGATACTTGGTCCGAAATAACACATGGCAATCCAGCCGCTTGTGCTTCTATCATAGTTACCGGCAATCCTTCATACAGGGAAGGAAACACAAACACATCCATTGCTTGTAGTAATTCATTGACATCAGAACGCACTCCTGTGAATAGAACCTTCTCCTCAATCCCTGTATTACGGACTTTTTCTTCAATCTCTTTCCTGCCTTCGCCATCTCCAATAAGCAATAACTTCATATTCGGATTTTGCTTTATACATTCGCAAAATACATCTATTAGAAATGTGTGATTCTTCTGGGGATGAAAACGCCCAACATGTCCTATTACTATCTCATCTTTAATACCTAATGCATAACGAACTCTTTTTGAAACAGACGTTGAATACATATACTGCTCTGCATCAACTGCATTACAGAGAATCTGAAAAGGATGTTCTCCATACATCCACTCTCCGGCAAGCTTGCCACAGGCGAAAAGATCCGTTGCATAGTTTGGGATTTTCTTCATATAATATCGCTTTACCAGATATTTCCAATTCTTATCCTGATTACTATTGTGACTATGAGCAATTCGAACTGGCACACCACATTCTTTGGCACATTCCAACGCAACTGAACTAAGGCAATCTTGATGTACATGTACAATCTTATACTCCGGATGTTCTCGAAAGATTCGTTTTAATTCATTTCTGTAATTTTTACTCCATGGAATCAACCGAGAGACATGATAGATACGCCCTCCCAGTGACTCTATCTCTCTGTCATAGTCCGCCTCAAAGTCCCGATGAACCAGGAAATCGAACATTACCTTGCTTCTGTCAATCTGTCGAAAATAATTCATAAGCATGGTCTCTAAGCCGCCACGTCCCATATATGTCACAACATGTAATACCCTTATTGTCTCCACAATCTGCTTCCTTTCCCACAGAATACCTAAGCAAGTCCCATAATACTGTACATGTAGAATCCCAGATATCCTGCAATCATAGCCAGATACACTAATTTTATCGATTTCTCACTAAACATATGCTCAATCTCCCACGGAAGTAAGATATAACTATACAAAGAAAAATAAATCGGCAGTCTTCCAATAAAGATTCCACTGGTAAACATAGACACGACATAGAATCCTACCGAAGCAATTGACATATTTGTGCACAGATTAATAACCGGATCATCTGCATATTTAATAAAGCGTAATCCAACCAGAGACAGGATAGATGGTATCGCATATACCAGAACCCTTATAATATTCGTTCCATCGTCCTGGAAGTCCTGCCAGTCAGACACGACATTCTTATACTGTGTCTCCGCCAGAAGGGTATCCAGAATATCCGTAAACTTTCCAATGAACATTACTGCTACAATAACCGCTATGATAAATAATATTGTCTTCTTATTCCACGCTTGTCCCTGAGCAATGAATATAAATGGCAGCACCAGGAGCGCACTTCCATGAAACAATGCTGCAAATAGTACGGTCAGCACCGCTGGTACATATTTCTTTTTCAAAATATACTCAAATGCAAAGAATGTTATGGTCACCGCCGTAAACTGCCGGATTCCGTTGAACATCCATGAGATGTAGTCTGTCGATGCAACGAACAGAAAAAAGGTGACGATATAATTAGATGAGTATTTCCGATATACTTTTATCAGTAATGCCACCTGAATCAGGGCCAGAATTATAAAATATACATTTACATTATCACTGATCAGATTCTTAATGACTGCAGATAAGAAATAAAATCCTTTATCCTTTTCTACGGTATTCATGTAAGAAGGTATATTTCTTAAGCCACTTGGGATTTCCTGAAACATCTTCATATAGGCTCCTGTATCTCCTACGTAACCACGGAATCCACTCCAGATCACCAACGGCAGATAGATCAGGAATGCCCACAATGGGTAATACCTCTGTACCTTTTCTCCACACACATATTCTGTTCTCTGTACTTTGGTGCACAGCCCGATCATCCAGGCTACCGCTACCCATACTAATATCAGATAATAGTTCGACATGTCTTTTTTACTACCTTTTCTTTATCATATTGCTCTTCCATATATTTCCTTCCGGCTCTTCCCATGGCTTCTCTTTCTTCTTTGGATAGTTTCAGGAAGTCTTCCATCGCATGCAGAAGTGCGTTCCTGTCTTCGACCGGACATAAGAGACCGCTGATGCCTTGTTTTACTGCTTCTCTGCACCCCGGGATATCACTGGTAATCAGTGGTCTTCCGGTAGCTGCTGCTTCCAGAAGGACATTAGACATTCCTTCGTGATAGCTTGGGAGCACCACGCAGTCTGCCTTTCCATAATATGGTCTTGGATTCTCCTGGAATCCATGGAATACTGCGACTCCATCCCGGGTCAGTTTTTCTACTTGTTCCTTATATTCGTCTTCGAAAAATCCAACCAGATCCAGTACAAACTGACCGACATATTTTTTCTGAAGTTCTTGTACTGCCCAGAAGAGTTCATCCATGCCTTTTTCTTTCATAATGCGGCCCAGGTATAAGAAGTGAACCTTGTCGTTATTCGGATATTCCTGATAGCTATAGGATTCCAGATTGACCCCGGCTCCGGGAAGAACTGTCTGCTGCCATGCCGGTGTAATCTTCTTCTCCCGGAAGAGCTTAGCGTTCTCTGCATTTTCGAAGAACACCGTCTTCGCTTTTTTTAGAGCCATCCGATACATGACTGTCACAATCTTCGCCAGCCACTTCTTTTGAAATGCTGTTCCTAATCCCTGTACATTTACACAGTATGGAATCTTATGTAACCTGCATACAAATCCCGCATAGATATTCGGCTTAATCGAATATGTAACGACCATATCTGGCCGCTCTGTTTTTAATATTTTAACATAAGTATTATATAAACGGAAGTCAGTTACCGGATTAATCCCTCGACGGTCTACGTCTGTTTCCAACATCCGGCATCCCATCGCCGCGAAGTCTTGCTCATGTCCTACGAATGGAGTACTGATGACAACCTCTGCATCTTCCATGAGGCGCTGGATCAATTCCCTTCGGAACTGCCAGAGCATATATGAATGGTTGGTCACGACCAGAATCTTCTTTTTCTTCTTACTTGCACCGGTTCCACCTTCTACCACCCCTTCGCCGCGTGAAACTGCCAGGAATGTTCCAAGGAAGCACTTGATATCAATTATTGGTCCCAGCTGTGACACATAATGACCATCCATTTTTGCTTTTTCTGGAATCTCCAGCTCATCTCGGCCGTGGATCTGAGCCCAGCCGGTAAGTCCCGGCTTCACATCATTTGCTCCGTATCTGTCTCTCTCCGCAATGAGGTCATCCTGATTCCACAGCGCAGGTCTGGGACCGATCAGAGCCATATCGCCGCGAAAGATATTCCACAGCTGCGGCAATTCATCCAGAGAAGTCTTGCGAAGGAATCTTCCCACCTTCGTGATATACTGATCTGGATTGCGCAGAAGATGTGTCGGCATATCATGAGGCGTATCCAGCTTCATACTGCGGAACTTATACAATTGAAAATGCTTCTTATGTATCCCAATACGTTTCTGACTGAAGAATACCGGGGCTGTGATACCATCCTCTATCTTAATCGCTGCAATAATTCCGAGAAACAGCGGTGACAGCACGAACATACTGGCTCCTGCAATCACAGTATCTATCTTGGATTTGAAAGATATATAATTCATTCTCTTCGATAACCTTTCTGTCTTTTTGATTCTATCTGCACAACCATATCTACATACGACAAAAGACCTTTCGCTCTAAGCTAAGGCCTCCACGTCTTTTTCCCATTCTTCCGGAAGCATGTATGTCGGAACAATCTCTTTGACAAGCTCTCGCATCTTCTGTTCATCTGTCTCTTCTGCCATCTCTCTCAAAGTACTGCACAACTTCTCTTCGTCGAATTCAATAGGTTTTCCTATATATATCATCTTATTCCTGGTCTCTTGCATGCCTTCTTCGTCCATCAAGAGTTCTTCATACAGCTTTTCTCCCGGACGAAGTCCCGTATACACAATCTCAATATCCCGGCCTAATGTTAGCCCGGACAGACGGATCATATTCTTGGCAAGATCTAGGATTCTTACCGGCTCTCCCATATCCAGTACGAAGATCTCCCCGCCTTTTGCATAGGCTCCTGCCTGAAGCACCAGGGACACTGCTTCCGGGATTGTCATAAAGTAGCGGATAATGTCTGGATGCGTTACTGTCACAGGACCACCTTCAGCAATCTGCTTCTTGAACAACGGAATCACACTTCCATTGCTGCCAAGAACATTTCCGAATCGTACTGCCACGAATTCGGTCTTTGAATATCTGTCGAACATCTGGATGATCATCTCACAGATTCTCTTCGATGCTCCCATAATATTGGTCGGATTCACCGCTTTATCCGTAGAGATCTGGATAAAGCGCTCTACCTCATATTGATTCGCCACGTTTGCCAGCTTATAGGTTCCCATCACATTATTCTTGATGGATTCATTCGGGCTGTCTTCCATAAGCGGGACATGCTTATGTGCCGCTGCATGGTAGATGATCTGTGGTCTGTAGGTTCCGATGACAGCTTTCAGGCGCTTTTCGTCTCGAATTGATCCAATTAAGACCACCAGATTCAGTTCCGGATAATTCTTCTTTAATTCCTGTTGAATGCTATAGGCATTATTTTCATAGATATCGAAGATAATTAATTGCTTCGGATTATGAGCAGCAATCTGGCGGCACAATTCACTTCCGATGGATCCTCCTCCACCGGTGACCATGACCACTTTTTGTGACACATATCCCATGATCTCATCCAGATCGACCCGAATCTCTTCTCTTCCCAACAGATCTTCGATACTAACCGGACGCAGCTTGCTGACACTGACTTCACCATTCACGAGCTGGTATACTCCCGGCATGATCTTCAGTTCACAGTCTGTCTCCTTACAGATATCCAGAATTGGGCGCAGTTGAACAGCCGATGCCGATGGTATCGTGATGATAATCTGCTGTATATTATATTTTCGTACACATTTTTTTATGCTATGGCGGTCTCCCGCAATCTTAATGCCGCGTATGTATTTGCCAACTTTTCCAGGATCGTCATCGATGATACAGCATATCTTCTGATTCAGATACTTACTGTTCTGGATCTCGCCGATGACCGATCTTCCGGCCTCTCCAGCCCCGACAATCATAACTCTTCTCTGCTGTCTCCATGGAAGATGGCGATTCTGCTTCTTAAGCCGGATCATTCGATAAGAGAAGCGGGTTCCAACCACGAATGCAATCAGATACATGGTCCTTAGCAGATAATAACTGCGCGGAAGGAAACCACCGCTTAACAAAACAATCCCTATCTCTAATACGCCAGATACAATACATGCCCAGATAATACTGAAGATCTCCTGAGGTCCAGCATATTCCCACAGGCTACTGTAGATCTTAAATAATGCAAATATAATTAGTGTTGTCAGTACGAACCATGGTTCATACTTCCACAGTGCTTCCAGATGTTCTGGGGGAATCTGATAGATAATAAACTCAAATCTTGTAGCCAACGCGAAAAAAGATGACAGTAATATACATACAGCATCCAATAATATCAAACACGTCCGCCGTATCAATAACTTATAATTCATTTCTTTCATATTCACCTGTGTTTCACTCTATCCAATCTATTTCACTCTTACATTGTAATTTCATATTATACCACATTTTTCTACACTTAGAAAGTGACGATTCTTACATATATTATTGCATTTTTCTCATTCAAAATCTACAACTTATAGCACGATTTAACGAAGTTTTAACTCCATTGTGCATTTTTCCCTAACATTCTTATCAAATAATAGAGACACATTTTGGTGTCTCTAAGGTATCTGAGATATCAAGATGATACACCAATAATGCCTACATATGGGAGAATCTATAAAAAGAAGAGGTGTTCTCGCAGTTTTAGCTGCTGTATGCTGCCTGGCAATCCAGAAAGGTGTTCACTACACCGCATGGGCCGATTACGGTATCGCCCTGGTAGATGCTGAATAA
>NZ_JBNPOQ010000028.1:0-25312 GCF_050315235.1 Bariatricus sp. SGI.019
ACTATTGACAATAGCATCTACCCACATACTGTGCCACCATAATATATCACTGTATTAATCGCCTGGATCATTGTCTTACCTGTATTAATTGAACCCGCAAGAATTAAAACATTCTGCCCTTCCACCATTCGCTTAGTATTATCGCAATTTTAGCATAATAAGTGTGATAATACACTATAAATATGAGAGTTTTTAGATTTTTTCGGTCAGAAATGACACCGACAGCTTTTTCTTCAGATCCATGATAATCGAAAAACGCACATCTCAAATTCATGAGATGTGCGCTAATATAATTCTTATAATTATGTACAATAATTAGTTGTTAATCAACTTATCTTCGCCATTCCAGCTGTACAGCTGTCTGATCTCTTTACCAATCTTCTCAGATGGATGTTCAGCAGCAAGCTTTCTCATAGCCTTGAAATGTACTTGACGTCCTGCAGGTGACATATCAAGCAAGAAGTCTTTTGCAAATGTACCATCCTGGATATCTGCCAGAATCTGCTTCATAGCTTTCTTTGTATCAGCTGTGATAATCTTAGGTCCTGTAATATAATCACCATATTCAGCTGTATTAGAAATAGAATATCTCATTCCTTCAAATCCACTCTGATAGATCAGGTCAACAATCAACTTCATCTCATGGATACATTCAAAATAAGCATTTCTTGGATCATATCCTGCTTCACAAAGTGTCTCAAAACCTGCCTGCATCAATGCACATACACCACCACAAAGAACAGCCTGCTCACCAAAAAGGTCTGTCTCTGTCTCTGTACGGAATGTTGTCTCAAGAAGTCCAGCTCTTGCTCCACCGATTCCAAGACCGTAAGCCATTGCTTTCTCCCATGCTTTTCCTGTGTAATCCTGTTCAACAGCGATCAAGCAAGGAGTTCCCTTTCCAGCCTGATATTCACTTCTTACTGTATGTCCTGGTGCCTTAGGTGCAATCATCGCAACATCAATATTCTTTGGTGGTTTAATACATCCAAAGTGAATGTTGAAACCATGTGCGAACATCAGCATATTGCCTTCCTCAAGGTTCGGCTCTACATCTTTCTTATACATATCAGCCTGTAATTCATCATTAATCAAGATCATGATGATATCAGCCTGTTTAGCTGCTTCTGCTGCTGTAAATACCTGTAATCCCTGTGCTTCAGCTTTTGCCCAAGATTTACTTCCTTCATAAAGACCAATGATAACGTCACATCCAGACTCTTTTAAGTTAAGGGCATGTGCATGTCCCTGGCTTCCGTAACCAATAATTGCAATCTTCTTTCCCTCTAATACTGATAAATTGCAATCTTCCTGATAAAAAATTCTTGCTGCCATTTTGACATTCCTCCTAATTATTATAAATCATTTAATTTTGTATTGTTAAACAAGGGCAGGTATCTGAAGCCACCCTTATTTAAAGGCTTTGTCTTCTCTCGAACATTGTTATAATCGATTAATCAATAATCGTAACATCCTTGATTCCTCGAGATAATCCTGTAATTCCGGTTCTCGCCAATTCCAGGATCTCATATCCGTCGAGCAATTTCAAGAAAGCATCCAGTTTTGACTGATTACCTGTAAGTTCCACCATTAACGATTCCGTCTCAACGTCTACGATCTTAGCACGGAAAATATCTGCCACAGAGATAATCTCCGATCTTTCTGCTGCATTGGCACGAATCTTAACCATGATTAATTCACGATATACGGATTCATCTGGTTTTAACACTTTGATTTCAATGACATCTTCCAATTTCCGAACCTGCTTTTCAATCTGAGACAAAATCAACTCATCTCCAGATGCAACAATGGTAATCCTTGTAAATCTGGGATCCGCAGTCACACCAGCAGTAATACTGTCAATACTGTATCCACGTCTGCTGAAAAGTCCTGCGATGCGGCTTAATACACCCGGATTATTGTCAACCAATAATGAATAAACTCTTTGCATACTGCACCTCTTCCCCATCTTTATTTTAAAAACAGAGTGCGTTCTGTTTTTTTATAATAACAATATCTTCCTGTTTTGTCAAGCGAAACATTAACAATATTTCAAGATATCTTCCACAGATTCTTCAATATAATCTGCACCGGCTTCTTCCAACTCTTCTCTGTTACCAAATCCATAAAGGATTCCCAGGCAATCAATTCCTGCTGTCTTGGCGCCAAATACATCGTGCTCCCTGTCACCAATCATCAAAACAGAGGACTTATCTTTGATCTTACATGCCTCCAGCGCATACTGTATCACTTCTGCTTTCGTTTTTCTTCTGCCATCCAACTCCATTCCCGCCACATAATCAAAATACGGTGTCAGTCGAAAATAATCTATAATTTTTCTGGCATATGGCTCAGGTTTTGAAGTTGCCACTACCAATCTTACATCGGCATTTCTCAGTTTTTTCAGCACTTCTTCCAATCCATCATAGACACGATTCTCAAAGATGCCTTTTTCCTGATAATATTCCCGGAAATAACCAATGGCCTTCCAACACTGTTCGGTTGAAAATTCATATAACTTATGGAACGATATATCCAAAGGCGGTCCTATAAACTCACATAGCTTTGTACGATCCTTTTCTTCAATTCCGAACTTATTCAACGCATATTTTACAGAATTTGTAATACCCTGCTCAGAATCTGTAATTGTCCCATCCAGATCAAAGAAAAAAGTATGATATCTTCTGTTCATATCTGCTCCTTCCAAAACTGTCATGATATCCAAACACCCAAGACTGATTATAATATTTTCCCTCGGTCTGCGCAAGACGTATCTTATATGCCTTCTCAGGTAGTTTCCACATTTCTTTTGAATTCAATATACGTTACAATAAAATAAAGAAAATCCTTCTTAATACAAAAAAAAGCAACATCCTCAAACTCCTCTGGGGCTGTCACCTGATATAATGCATTCTCTAATAATTGCTTCAACTCCTGCCGGATGACCGGTTCATCCTCAATAATCACAATGTGCATTTTTCTCTCCTCGTTCAAAAAGGTACACCACATTTTTCAATTGGGGACGTAGTACTTTTGCAAAGTACTACGTCCCCAGTTAATTATTTCACAAGCAAGCTCTTTCCTGTCATTTCTTTTGGCTGTTCCATTCCCATTAGTTCAATAAGGGTCGGAGCGATGTCTGCCAGACATCCACCTTCTCTTAACTTATAAGCCGGATCAGCATTCACAAGAATAAATGGCACCGGATTGGTCGTATGGGCGGTAAATGGCTCACCTGTCTCATCATCAATTAATTGTTCTGCATTTCCGTGATCTGCACAGATGAACATCTGACCATCTACTTCCTTGACTGCGTTAACTGCTTTACCTACACATTCATCGACTGCTTCGATTGCCTGAATTGCAGCTGCTTCTACACCAGTATGTCCAACCATATCTGGGTTTGCGAAGTTGATGATAATTACATCATATTTGTCAGATTTAATTGCTTCTACAAGTTTATCACACACTTCATATGCGCTCATTTCTGGTTTCAAATCATAAGTTGCTACCTTTGGAGATTTTACCAGAATCCTGTCTTCACCTTCATTTGGCTCTTCCACTCCGCCATTAAAGAAGAATGTTACATGTGCATATTTCTCTGTCTCAGCGATACGTGCCTGTTTTTTGCCATGTGCAGCCAAAAACTGTCCAAAGGTATTCGTGATTTCTTCTTTTACGAAAGCAACCTGTTTATTTTCGATCGTAACATCGTATTCTGTGAAGCAGACAAAAGTTGTCTTGATTCTGTCTCCTCTTTCAAATCCTTGGAAATCATCGTCACAGAAAGTTCTTGTAATCTCTCTTGCACGGTCAGGACGGAAGTTGAAGAAGATAATGGAATCATTATTTTTGATAGTAGCGGTTGGCGCCCCGTCTTTCATGACTACTGTTGGAAGCACGAATTCATCTGTTGTCTCTTTGTCATAAGATGCCTGGATTCCTTCCGGACCACTGACAGCAGTTTCGCCTGTTCCATTTACCAGAGCGCGATATGCCTTTTCCACACGATCCCAGCGGTTATCTCTATCCATTGCATAATAACGCCCCATAACGGTTGCAACTTCACCAACACCTATTTCCCCCATCTTGGCAATCAGCTGTTCCACATACTCTTTACCAGATGCAGGAGGTGTATCACGTCCATCCAGGAAACAGTGAACATATACTTTTTTGATCTCCTGTCTCTTTGCCAACTCTAGCAGTCCATAAATATGCTCATTATGACTGTGTACACCACCATCTGATACCAATCCCATCAAATGCAGTGAAGAATCATTAGCCTTTACATTCTCACATGCTGCAAGAAGTGCAGAATTCTCAAAGAAATCACCATCCTGAATTGCCTTTGTAATCTTAGTAAGATCCTGATAAACAATACGTCCGGCACCCATATTCAGATGTCCAACTTCAGAATTCCCCATCTGTCCATCAGGAAGCCCTACTGCCATTCCACTGGCATTTCCCTTTACAAATGGATACTCTGCCATCAATTTATCCATAACCGGAGTCTTTCCTTCTGCCACAGCATTTCCGGTAGTATTCTCATTCAGTCCATATCCGTCTAAAATCATAAGTACTGTTGGTTTTTTGCTCATTTTATTTCTCCTTTATTCTTCGATTATAAATGTTGAAAATATTCTAATCATCGGACTTTATTTACACAATTTTTCTAACCACACATCCGCAAGTTCTATCCAGCATGCACATTCATCTTGCACACCACTTCCATCTTCCCGCTCTACATGTTTTGTTGCAAGACTCAATCCATGCTCTCCTTCCGGAAAAATATGCAGTTCAACGGGAACATCAGCCCTTCGAAGCGCCATTGTCATCAAAAGGGAATTTTCAACCGGCACCGTCTGATCTTCAGCCGTATGCCATATAAATGTGGGCGGCATTGTATGCGTCACCTGATTCTCCAGAGACATCTGTTCCCTACACAATGCAAACTTATCTCCCAGCAAGTTTTGAAAGCTTTCTATATGTCCGTATCGAACATCTGAAGTAATCACTGGATAACTAAGCATAATTCCTCTAGGCTTTAATTCTTCTGTTGTAAGCCCGGATCTGGAAGCCATAAAATCCTGATTCCAGAAAATCCCGTAACTTGCTGCCAGATGCCCTCCTGCCGAAGATCCCTGGACAAATATTCGTTCCATATCAATATGCCATTCTTTCGCATATTCCCGCAATATCTTCATTACCTGACCCACTTCCAGAATCTGAGTCGGAAATTGTGCAGGTGCAACAGAATAACGAAGCACACAGGCATGATATCCCTCATTCAGAAAATGCATGGCCAAAGGCTCTCCTTCTCTATAGCTGGTCATTTGGTACGCCCCGCCAGGACATATAATGATCATCGGACGCTTTTTTATCTTTATCTTGTCAACCGGGGTATCCAAAATATATGTTTCAAGCTTTGCATAATCCAAAGACCCTTCCGCCCGTATCGGTATCTCTTTATAAATCATAAACGTAATCCTCGCAACCCAAAAATCGTAGGGAGCATATGCTGCACCCTACGACTGATGATATTCTTACTTGTAATTTACGATCTTTCCAAAGTCAGCTTTTAAAGAAGCTCCACCAACAAGACCACCATCAATATCAGCCTGAGCAAATAATTCTGCCGCATTTCCTGCATTTACAGATCCGCCGTACTGGATACGAATTGCTTCAGCGGTAGCTTCGTCATAAATCTCTGCAATACATGCACGAATTCCAGCACAAACTTCTTCTGCCTGTTCTGTTGTAGCTGTCTTACCTGTTCCGATAGCCCAGATTGGCTCATAAGCGATAACTGCTGTCTTAGCCTGATCTGCTGTTACATTCAGGAATCCAACCTTAACCTGCTGACGGATGAAATCCATAGTTACGCCCTGCTCTCTCTGTTCTAATGTCTCGCCACAGCACATAATTGGTGTGATACCATGCTCAAATGCTTTTAACATCTTTTTATTGACTGTCTCATTTGTCTCTGCAAAATATTCTCTTCTTTCAGAATGTCCAAGAACAACATACTTGACACCTGCATCTGTAAGCATTGCTGGAGCAATCTCTCCTGTGTATGCACCTTTTTCTTCAAAATACATATTCTCAGCACCGACCTGAATATTAGAACCTTTACAAGCCTCTACTACAGGGATAATATCAATTGCCGGTACACAAAATACCACATCAACATCTTCACTTGCTACTAATGGTTTTAACTCTTCAACTAATGCAACTGCCTCACTTGGAGTTTTGTTCATTTTCCAGTTGCCTGCTACAATTTTTCTTCTTGCCATTTTCATTCTTCCTCCGAAATTATAAAAATATACATATTCACTAAGTCGCCTTCGGCCTACTTATCATTTGCTGCTGCTACACCTGGCAGTTCTTTTCCTTCCAGGAATTCAAGAGATGCACCACCGCCGGTAGAAATGTGGGTCATCTTATCACCATAACCAAGCTGATTAACTGCAGCTGCAGAATCACCGCCACCAATAATAGTCACTGCATCTGTCTCAGCAAGTGCTTTTGCAACTGCTTCTGTACCGTGTGCAAAATTCGGCATCTCAAAGCAGCCCATTGGTCCATTCCATACAACCGTCTTAGCATCATGTACAGCTTCACTGAAAATCTGCGCTGTCTCAGGTCCGATATCAAGACCTTCCCATCCGTCTGGGATTTCACCACGCTGTACTACTTTAGTATTTGCATCATTGGAGAAATCATCAGCGATAATGTTGTCTACAGGAAGCAGCAATTTTACGCCTTTTTCTTCTGCCTTTTTCAACATATTCAATGCATATTCACAATAATCTTCCTCAAGAAGAGAATTACCTACATTTCCGCCTAATGCTTTGCTAAACGTATAGGACATTCCGCCACCGATGATCAATGTATCTACTTTATCAAGAAGGTTCTCGATAACTGAAATTTTGCTGGACACCTTAGCGCCGCCAAGTATGGCAACAAATGGTCTCTCCGGATTATTAACAGCATTTCCAAGGAAATCAATCTCTTTCTGCATTAAGTAACCTACAACTGCTGTATCCACAAACTTTGTAACACCTACATTAGAGCAGTGTGCACGATGTGCGGTTCCGAATGCATCATTAACAAATACATCACAAAGAGAAGCCAGATCTTTGCTGAAAGCATCACCATTCTTTGTCTCTTCTGCTCTATAACGTGTATTTTCAAGAAGAATTACATCTCCGTCTTTCATAGCTTCAACTGCGGCTTTTGCATTAGGGCCGACAACTTCTGGATCTGCTGCAAATTTCACTTCCTGTCCAAGTAATTCAGACAAGCGGACAGCAACTGGTGCAAGAGATAATTCCGGTTTTGGCTCTCCCTTTGGCTTTCCAAGGTGAGAACAAAGAATAATCTTTCCACCGTCTGCGATTAACTTTTTAATTGTAGGAAGTGCGGCAACAAGACGATTCTCATCTGTAATCTTTCCATCAATAAGCGGTACGTTAAAGTCACATCTTACAAGTACTTTCTGTCCCTTTACATTAATATCGTCTACTGATTTTTTATTAAGCATATGATTTGCCTCCTCAGTTATATTTTAAGGTAACACACCTTAATATTTTCAAAACAACTATTGTAAAAAAGGGTCCGGTCCAATATAAGACCGGACCCTGTGTGAGTCTTAATATTCTGAAATTATGCTAATTCAGAGAAGTATTTGATTGTTCTTACCATCTGGCTTGTGTAAGAATTTTCATTGTCATACCAAGATACAACCTGAACTTCTGTTGTTCCATTGTCTAATGGGCATACCATTGTCTGAGTAGCATCGAATAAAGAACCAAATCTCATTCCTACGATATCACTGGATACGATTTCATCAGTATTGTATCCGAAAGATTCGTTAGATGCTGCTTTCATAGCTGCGTTGATCTCATCAACTGTTACATTTCCTTCAACAACTGCTGTTAAGATTGTTGTAGAACCTGTTGGAGTTGGAACACGCTGAGCAGATCCGATTAATTTACCATTTAATTCTGGGATAACTAATCCGATAGCTTTTGCTGCACCTGTGCTGTTTGGTACAATATTAACTGCTGCAGCACGAGATCTTCTTAAGTCACCTTTTCTCTGTGGTCCGTCAAGTGTCATCTGATCACCTGTGTAAGCATGAATTGTGCACATGATACCAGATTTGATTGGTGCAAGATCATTCAATGCTTTTGCCATTGGTGCAAGGCAGTTTGTTGTACAAGAAGCTGCAGAAATAACTGTATCTTCAGCTGTCAATGTATCATGGTTTACATTATATACAATTGTTGGCAGGTCATTTCCAGCTGGTGCGGAAATAACAACTTTTCTTGCTCCTGCTTTTACATGTGCAGAAGCTTTTTCTTTTGATGTATAGAATCCTGTACATTCAAGAACAACGTCTACTCCGATTTCTCCCCAAGGAAGTTCTTCAGCGTTAGCTTTTGCGTAGATCTTGATTTCTTTTCCATCAACGATGATAGAATCATCTGTTGCTTCTACCTTATCAGCCAAAGCATATTTACCCTGTGAAGAGTCATATTTTAATAAATGTGCAAGCATCTTAGGAGATGTTAAGTCGTTGATTGCTACAACTTCATATCCCTCTGCTCCAAACATCTGTCTGAATGCAAGACGTCCAATACGTCCGAATCCATTAATCGCTACTTTTACTGCCATGATTAATTCCTCCTAAAGTTTGTTTATTAACTGGTTACGCAGTCTAATATTGTGAACTCTTCAACATCTCATCCCAATGACTTTGTTAAAGATTCCTCAACTAGAAATAATTGTACTAAATCTGATACAAAAATTCAAGTGGTTTTCCTTCGCTTTTCCTATTTTTATGGAAGTTGCTTAAAATGAGGCTTTCGTTCAGAAAATTCTGTATAATATTTAAAACCACAATCTTTTAAAATACCAGAAACCTTATCAAAATCATAAGCAATATGTTCCGGCTTGTGTCCATCTGCACCCACGGTAATGATCTCTCCACCCAGTTCTCTGTATCTTTTTAGGATATCAGAATGTGGATGCGCAAACGGCAGACCATATTTTAACCCTGACGTGTTCAATTCAATTCCTTTTCCGTGTTCAATCAGATATTTTAAGATCATATCTATTTCACCTGAAAATTTCTGGTACGAATATTCTTTTTCTCTATTCTCTCCATAACGAATCACATAATCAACATGTCCCAGTACATCAAAATCCTGACACTTCTGGATATCTTCATAAGTCTCTTCAAATGTAATTCTATACGCTTCTTCATCTGTATGATTTTGAAATAATTTTCTTGTTGCCGGATCGGATGTTTCCACCCAATGGACGGATCCAATCACAAAATCAAATGGATAACCGGATACAAATTGACGGTAGTATTCTCCCAAATGAGGGCGCAATCCGAGTTCCACTCCAATTCGCACCTCAATCTGTTCACGATATTTTTCACGAAGCGGACGTAATGTTCTAAAGTACTCTTCTGGTTCAAAGATATCTTCTGGCCCCCATTCCATATTATCTTTATCAAAATGATCTGTGATACATATTGTATTCAATCCTTTGTCAATGGCTCCCTGTATCATTTCTTCTGGTTTCGCATCGGAATCATGTGAAAAATTCGTATGCAAGTGACAATCTGATATCATTACTTTCATTCCTCTCCTATAATTGTTCCACCGCCCAGCACATATTCGCCATCATACAGTACTACAGCCTGACCAGGAGTAATCGCCCTTTGTGGTTCTTCAAACCGGCATAATATCTCATCTTCTCCCGTCTTTTCTACAGTACACCAAGCCCCACGGTGATTGTATCGTATTTTTGCCCAGACTCTTTTTTTCTCAGGGAGATCTTCTTCCGACATGAAATTTATGCGATTGGCTCTTACATAATACGACATAGACTCTTCACTGGTCCCTACTACAACTTCATTCGTTTCTGGACGTATCTCTAAAACAAACACAGGATGTCCCAGCGACAAACCAAGTCCCTTTCTCTGCCCAACCGTATAATGAACAATCCCCTTATGCTGTCCCACTACAGTACCGTCAGACAGAACAAAATTGCCCGGTAAAATCTTCACCCCGGCATTCTCTTCAATATAAGATGCATAATCTCCATCCGGCACAAAACATATATCCTGACTGTCTGGTTTATTCGCAACCTGAAGCTGTAGTTTCTGTGCCATCTCGCGAATCTCACTCTTCGAATAAGCGCCTACCGGCATTAATGTATGCGACAGTTGTTCCTGCGTCAGATTATAAAGAGCATATGTCTGATCTTTTGCATCGGTCGTAGAAGTCTTTAATGCATACCGGCCATTTGGCAATTGATCAATCCTTGCATAATGTCCCGTTGCAATATAATCAGCCCCAATATCCAGACTCCTTTTCAGAAGTGCCTCCCATTTTACATAACGGTTACAGGCAATACAAGGATTCGGTGTTCTTCCATGCAAATATTCATCTACAAAGTAATCGATGACATTCTTTTTAAATTCTTGTCTAAAATTCATGACATAATAAGGAATTTCTAGAGAAGCCGCTACTCTTCGTGCGTCTTCTACCGCACTGAGCCCACAGCAGCCTCCTTGTTCTTCCTGCACACTCTGCTCTTCTTCCTGCCAGATCTGCATCGTCACTCCTATTACATCATACCCCTGTTCTTTTAACAGCCAGGCAGCCACAGAGGAATCGACTCCTCCAGACATTCCAACTACAACTTTTTTCTTTTCCATCATGCATCCTCAGTCTAATACTCCTCTTCTTCTGCTTCTTCGCCTTCATGAATGTCTGATTTTGGCTTTTTTAACCCTTCAATCTCAATTCCATTTTTTTGTGCATAGTCCCACAATGCAGCATGAATCGCTTCTTCTGCCAATAATGAACAATGAACTTTCACCGGCGGGAGGCCATCCAGAGCTTCCATAACTGCTTTATTCGTCACTTTCATTGCTTCCTGGACAGATTTACCTTTCACCATCTCAGTAGCCATACTGCTGGTTGCTACTGCGGCACCACAGCCAAATGTTTTGAATTTTACATCGCGAATAATCTGATTTTCATCAACATCAAGATAGATTCTCATGATATCTCCACATTTTGCATTTCCAACT
Source organism: Bariatricus sp. SGI.019 (assembly GCF_050315235.1). NCBI lineage: Bacteria > Bacillati > Bacillota > Clostridia > Lachnospirales > Lachnospiraceae > Bariatricus > Bariatricus sp. SGI.019. The sequence goes on from NZ_JBNPOQ010000028.1 coordinate 11,117, forward strand.
GTGCCAACTCCGCTGGCATTTTCTATTTCACCCACATTTCTCGGGTGTTCAAAATGATCCATTACTTTTTCTGTATACATGACATTTCTTCCTCCTATGCCTGTTCCTTTTTGATAAAATCTTCATACAATGGAGACATCTCTCTTAGATGACTCACAATTCCTTTTAATGTGTCTACCACATAGTCGATATCTTCTTTTGTGATTTCTTCACTCAAAGTCAATCTCAGAGAACCATGTGCAATTTCATGCGGCAATCCAATTGCTAATAATACATGAGACGGATCCAGAGAACCCGAAGTGCATGCTGACCCACTGGAACCGCAGATTCCCTTCATATCCAGCATAATCAAAAGAGATTCTCCCTCTACGAACTGAAAACTAAAGTTTGCGTTATTTGGAAGGCGATCCGTTCTGTGTCCATTTAATCTACAATATGGGATTTCCTTTAATACACGATCGATCAGATAATCCCGAAGTTCTACTTCTTTGTCTGTTCTTTCCTGCATCGTTGCCACAGCACGTTTTACCGCTGTTCCCAGGCCTACGATTCCCGGAACATTTTCTGTTCCGGCACGGCGCTTTCTCTCCTGCGCTCCGCCATGTACAAACGAACGAATCTTTACGCCTGTACGTATATATAAGAATCCGATTCCTTTCGGGCCATTTAATTTGTGTCCACTGGAACTCAACATATCGATATGACATTCATCTACATTAATCGGAACCTGTCCAAACGCCTGAACTGCATCTGTATGGAACAAAATTCCATGTTCATGCGCAATCTCACCGATTTCTTTGATTGGCTGGATAGTTCCAATCTCATTGTTGGCAAACATAACCGATATTAAAATGGTTGTAGGGCGGATTGCTGCTTTCAGATCATCCAACTTGACTTTTCCATTCTCATCTACATCCAGATAGGTAACCTCAAATCCTCTTTTTTCGAGATATTCCCCTGTATGAAGAATTGCGTGATGCTCTATCTTTGTTGTAATGATATGATTGCCCTTTCCAGAATAAGCCTCTGCTGTTGCTTTTAACGCCCAGTTGTCTGATTCCGATCCGCCAGCGGTAAAATAAATCTCATTACTTTTTGCACCTAACGCCTCGGCAATAATATCTCTCTGTTGATTAATGACTTCCTTATTTCCTGCCGCGAAACTATATACACTGGAAGGATTACCAAACTTTTCAGTAAAATATGGAAGCATTGCCTCTACTACCTCCGGTGCTGTTTTCGTTGTTGCTGCATTATCCAAATAGATTAATTTATCCATGGTTTTTCCTCCATTCATACTTATTATTTATCTTGATTACATTTCGAGCTGTCACACGCTCCTGCCGGATTCAAATTCTTACTCTCTCGCACCAATTCATCCAGCATCATCTGATTCACCGTTTCGTTAATACTATCGTTGATTTTCTGCCATACGTATTTGGTAACACACCCATCGGACGCCATACACCCTTCTTCTGAATAAAACGCTGCACATTTGACAGGCTCAAGGCTGCCTTCAAGCGCCCGCAGAATATCTCCTACAGAAATCTCTGCCGCATTTTTCGCAAGTATATATCCACCAGTTGCACCCCGGATACTTTTTACCAACCCGGCTTTTCTAAGCAATGCCACTAATTGCTCCAAATATCTCTCGGAAATATTCTGCCTTGCCGCGATGCTGTTAATGGATACCGGCTCTACTTCACTATATCTGGCAAGATCTATCATTGCCCGCAGACCATACCTACCCTTGGTCGAAAGTTTCATTTTCTTCTCACCTTCTTCTAATCCCTAGTATTTTGCTAGGATTTTCATTTGTAGAATACCACCACGTACTTGTTCTGTCAAGGCATTCTTTAGAATATATTATAACAATATCTTTCCGGAGGTCTGATATGACACACAAACAAGCAATCATGAAAGGAACTTTCATCTTAACACTGACAGGATTCGCCACCCGATTCATGGGATTTTTTTACCGCATTTTTCTAAGTCATACTTTTGGCGAAGAAGGCGTCGGACTTTACCAACTGGTTTTTCCTATTTATACACTCTGCTTTTCACTTACTTCTGCCGGTATAGAATTAGCTTTGTCCCGCTGCGTTGCAACACGCATTGCACAAGGCCAGCCCAAAGAAGCGAGAAAGTTGCTGTACACCAGCCTCTTCCTCACCGTCGCAGCTTCTTGCATTACAACATTGTTACTGCAGCAAAATGCAGTTTCAATCTCACAGACATTTTTACAAGAACCTCGATGCACAGACTTGTTAATCATTCTTTCCTATGTATTTCCATTTTCATCTATCCATAGTTGTATCTGCGGATATTATTTTGGTCTAAAACAGACGAAAATTCCAGCTGTTTCACAACTTATTGAACAGACTGCAAGAATCGCAAGCGTCTATTTTATTTATCTGTACGGGGAAAGAAACGGCATTCATTTTGGTGTATCGCTTGCAGTTGCAGGTCTTATTGCTGGGGAGATTACTTCTTCCCTCTTTTGTCTTCACTCAATTTACGGAAATAAAGAATTTTCAAAACTTTCATTATTCTCTCTACAAAAATATTTCAAATATGGACGTGAACTAATCACATTATCATTACCACTGACCGGCAATCGCGTACTTCTAAATATTCTCCAAAGCATCGAAGCTGTATCTATCCCTGTCAAACTACAAACATACGGAATGTCACTGAAAGAATCTTTAAGCGCCTATGGAGTTTTGACCGGAATGGCACTGCCTTGTATCCTGTTTCCTTCTGCAATCACGAACTCCATTTCCACCATGCTTCTTCCCACTGTTGCAGAGATTCAGGCATTAAACAATCGTAAGGAACTGACGAATCTTATCAAAAAAGTATCCTATTCTTGTATTTTCCTTGGTAGTATCTGCTGCGTTGCTTTACTAGCTTTCGGAAAATGGATCGGTATTATTTTATTCCATAGTTCTATGGCTGGAGATTTCATTATTACCCTCGCTTGGATATGCCCTTTTCTATATACAAATAACACTTTTATCAGCATTATTAATGGAATCGGAAAGACAACTTTGTCTTTTGCAATCAATTCCGTAAGCCTTAGTATCCGTATCTTCTGTGTATTTTTCTTAATTCCTGTTCTCGGTATACAAGGTTATCTGTGGGGACTCCTTGCCAGCCAGCTAAGTACTTTTTTCTTCTGTCTGCTCTATCTCAGCCACTTTTTACATAAGTCACAGACTTAGTCTGTCGTACTGCATTCGGATACGGTTGTGTTTATAGGGTCCGTAAAAACAATTGCATGAGCATTGGATTCACATAACTTTCCAGTAAAATTCCTACTGCGACAAAAAGTATCATACAGATTGTCTTGGATGCATTCCATTTGGAAGCCGGATAAGAGAAAAAATACCACAAAAGAATCATATATCCTGCAATATAAAAGAAAAAATGTGGTGTCAGCGCTACAAGACATAATACCATCCCTTTTAATCCCATTTTCAGAACAGCAGCTGCCATGATCAGACCACCTGCAAAACTTGTCCATAACAAAAATATTATTGTAAGGATCTTCCGTAATCTTCCATATCCAATAGCTACCATCAAAATAAGAGGTGTACATCTTACTCTTATGATATACCAAAGATATTCTGTAACTTCAATTTCATCCGTATTATATTGATTCAGAAAAAAATCATTTAGTATGCCCATACTTGTAATATATTCTTTTGGTACCAGATTCGCACACATAATTCCAATAAAAAAACCCAGCATACAAAGCAAGACCAAATACCTTTTGCTCTCTCGCATCTTTACAAACGTCCCTCCCTTTGCCAAGATACTTCATTATATGCCAGGCAAAAAATTATATTCTTATATACTTTGATTCATAAGCAAGAATTGCTGCAATTGTCTTAGAATCTTCAATCTTTCCTGTAAAAATCATCTCTTTTAACTCATCTAGAGTATATGCCTTCACATCAACATATTCATCTTCATCCAAATGCTGATGCGATGGTATCAAATCTTTTGCAACATAGATTTCAATCTTCTCATCACAAAATGCTACCGTTGTCCGTAATGTGAGCAGCCATTCAAGATGTTCAGACTTATATCCCGTCTCTTCTTCCAATTCCCTTTTTGAACACTCTATCCCAGGCTCATTCGGAGCATCTAACTTCCCCGCCGGGATCTCTAAAGTATGTCTTTCCAAAGCATTTCTATACTGTGTTACCATTAAGATTCTTCCGTCAGGAAGGACAGGGACAACTGCAGCCGCTCCATCATGATGAATAAAATCCCAATCTGCCGAATTACCATTTGCAAACTCCATATGATCTTTATATATCTCCAGGATTGCTCCCTGATATACTAATTCACGCCCCGTACGTCTAACTTCTTCGCTCATTCTTGCTGCCACCTTTCTTTTATCAATAAAAATCTGTTTTCTGAGATAGAAAAAGGATCAGCCGAAACTGATCCTCTTTACATTTATCTTCTACTTGGCATAGTCAGTAACACGTGACTCACGAATTACATTGACCTTAATCTGTCCAGGATATTCCAATTCATACTCAATCTGTTTAGCAATATCTCTAGCCATCAATACCATGTCTGCGTCAGATACTTGTTCTGGAACTACCATAACACGAATCTCTCTACCTGCTTGAATCGCAAAAGATTTATCAACACCCTTGAACTGGTTGGTGATATCTTCTAATTGTTTTAACCTGTTTGTATATGTTTCTAATGTTTCTCTTCTCGCACCTGGTCTTGCAGCAGATATCGTATCGGCTGCCTGTACCACGCATGCAATCAAAGTTTCCGGCTCTACATCCCCATGATGTGCTTCTACTGCATTAATAACAGTCGCAGACTCTTTGTATTTTCTACAAAGATCTACACCAATCTGAATATGTGATCCCTCCACATCATGATCTATAGATTTTCCGATATCGTGTAAAAGTCCGGCACGTTTAGCAATTCTGACATCTAAACCGATCTCACCTGCCAAAAGTCCGGCAAGCTGTGCCACTTCTACAGAATGTTTTAAAGCATTCTGTCCATAGCTTGTTCTGAATTTCATACGTCCCAAAAGTCTGATCAACTCTGGATGAATTCCATGAACACCTACTTCTAACGCAGCTGCTTCACCTTCTTCACGTATCATAGCATCCACTTCTTTTTGCGCTTTTTCTACCATCTCTTCAATTCTGGCCGGATGAATACGTCCGTCAACAATCAGTTTCTCAAGCGCAATTCTTGCGACTTCTCGTCTTATTGGATCAAAGCCTGACAACACAACCGCTTCCGGAGTATCATCAATAATCAATTCTACACCCGTCATCGTCTCTAAAGTTCGAATATTACGGCCTTCACGTCCAATAATTCTTCCTTTCATTTCGTCACTCGGAAGCTGTACAACCGAAATTGTAGTCTCCGCAACATGATCTGCTGCACATCTCTGAATAGCAGTAACAACATATTCCTTTGCCTTTTTATCTGCTTCTTCCTTAGCCTGCGCTTCAAGTTCCTTGACCATCTTTGCAGTATCATGCTTTACATCTTCTTCAACAGTTTTTAACAAATATTCTTTTGCTTGTTCGGAGGTAAGTCCTGAGATTCTTTCTAGTTCCTGTACTCTTTGCCTGCTCAGCTCTTCCACTTTCGCTTCGCGCTGTCTCAGCTGTTCTTCTTTTGCTGTAAATCCTGCTTCTCGCTTTTCAATCGCATCCGCTTTTTTGTCTAAAGCCTCTTCTTTGGAAAGGACACGCTTTTCATAACGTTGTAACTCTGCTCTGCGTTCCTTAGTCTCCTTCTCAAGTTCATTCTTGTTCCTAATAGACTCTTCTTTAATTTCCAAAAGAGACTCCTTCTTTTTTGCCTCTGCGGTTTTCACTGCATCATCAATAATTTCTCTTGCTTTGCTTTCCGCATTTCCAATCTTCGATTCTGCATTTTTCTTCAGATTAGAAACAGTCAGAAAATGACTGATGACTGCTGTTGCAATAATCAATGCAATTACTACAGCAATTAATATTCCCATCGGCACAGGAGCACCTCCTTATTTAATTTTCATTGTACAAATACAACACTTAAATTTTATACTGTTTTCACAAAGATGTCAAGCATTCCACTCAGAAACTTGTATCACTTGCCGTATGTCGTCATATCGAAAGCCTTTTCTGACCAAATACCCCATCATTTTCTGCATTTCTTTATAATCTGTTGACTTGGGATCAAACTTTTTCTTCCTGACAATTGCTTCAATCGCTGCTATAGAATCATCATCTGCATAACACTCCTCCAAAGCTGTTTCGATCAAATCTTTGGGGAGTCCTTTCTGACAAAGTGCAGCATATATTTCTTTTTTGCTCTTCTTTTCTTTACGATTTTCGATAAAACTCCTGGTGTATTCTGCATCATTAATATACCCGAATGATTTTACATATGCTATTGCTTCTTCTACAATATCCGATGGATAATCGTTCCGTAATAATTTCGTCCGAAGTTGCGACTCCGTTCTTCCCATATCATTTAATAGATGCATCGCTCTTAATTTTGCACGTTTTAGAATAATCTCCTTACGTATGCTTTGATAAGTCTTTTCTTCCAATTCACTATCTTCTGCAATATGATAGCGAGACAGTTCGCCTTTGTATAACACAAAAGCGAACTGTCCATCTACATACACTTTATATCTTGTCTTTGTAGCCGGCTCAATCTTTGTAACAGTCATCTCTATTCTTCCTCTTTGGCCTTCTTTGTTCCGGTCTTTTTACTCTCTGCTGATGTCTCCGGTGTCTCCGAAGTCTCTCCTCCGATATTATAGTGAGCACGAATCTTAGCTTCTAACTCATCCATAATCTCCGGGTGTTCACTGAGATAGATCTTAGCATTTTCCCTGCCCTGGCCAATCTTATCCCCATTATACGCAAACCATGCTCCACTCTTACTTACAAGATTAATGCCGACTGCAAGGTCAAGGATATCCCCTTCTTTTGAAATTCCTTTGCCGAACATAATATCAAACTCTGCCTCTTTGAATGGCGGTGCTATCTTATTCTTTACCACCTTCACTCTCGTTCTGTTTCCGACCATCTCACCACTCTGCTTCAACGTCTCTATTCTTCTTACATCCATACGGATAGAAGCATAGAACTTCAATGCACGTCCTCCAGTAGTCGTCTCTGGATTTCCGAACATAACACCTACTTTTTCACGCAACTGGTTGATAAAAATAACAACGCAATTTGATTTACTGATTACCGGAGTCAGCTTACGCAACGCCTGTGACATTAACCTTGCCTGAAGTCCTACATGGCTGTCGCCCATATCTCCTTCAATCTCCTGACGCGGCACAAGAGCAGCAACCGAGTCAACAACGATTATATCCATGGCACCGGAACGTACCATCGTCTCCGTAATCTCAAGCGCCTGGTCTCCACTGTCCGGCTGAGAAATATATAATTCATCAATATCAACGCCTATATTCTTGGCATAAACAGGATCTAATGCATGTTCTGCATCTATGAATCCGGCAATACCGCCTCTCTTCTGTACTTCTGCAATCATATGTAATGCTACCGTAGTCTTACCACTTGACTCTGGCCCATAGATCTCAATAATACGTCCCTTCGGAACGCCACCAAGTCCAAGTGCAAGATCCAGGCTCAAAGATCCAGTTGGAATCGTCTCCACCGCAACCTGAGCTGCAGGGTCTCCGAGCTTCATAACCGTACCTTTTCCAAAATCTTTCTCTAATTTCGCAATCGCGGCATCTAATGCCCGTTTCTTATCATCACTTGCCATAATATAATCTCCTTCTTATAGGCGAACGGATGTTCGCTTTCTGATTAATATAGTATTATAAATATCCCCAAATGTCAATATGAATTTCATGAAAACACTGGAATTAAATCTTACAGACATGTATTGATCTCATAGAACAAAAGTGCCAGACTCCCTCAGAAAACAATTTAAAAATATCACACTTCTCACAATTCGTCAACAGACAGCTGCACACAGCATAAAAGCTGCCACCGCTGCCTGTCCATACATACATTTATATACTTACCACCACTACTTCGCATGGCTTTAAAATCACTTTATTTTCATCAATTCCCGCCATTTTATCCTGATTAGACAACAAGACCTTTCTAATCTTTTTGTCCAGTTCTACGACCATCTCTTTCTCACCAAAATTTGCAAGAACAACCGCTGTCTTTTCCCCTGCTTTTCTTGCATACGCGAAAATCTGCTCATCTTTCTCGTACATAGGAAGAAAATTTCCATATACAAACACTTCTTTCCACTCAGAATCTTTTCGAAGGCGGATTAGTCTTTTATAATAATTCAAGACAGAATTTGGATCTTTTTCCTGATCCTCAACGTTGATCTCCCGATAATTCTCATTGACTGCAAGCCATGGTTTTCCCATAGTAAATCCCGCATTTTTCTCTGCATTCCATTGCATTGGTGTTCTGGCATTATCACGGCTGAATCGGTAACATGCATCTAATGCCTCTTCTTTTGACAGTCCTGCATCCAAGGCGACCTGATACTGATGATATGTATCAATGTCATCATAATCGTGAATATCTTCTCTTCGGCAGTTTGTCATCCCTATTTCCTGTCCCTGGTAGATAAACGGAATTCCGCGAAGCAAAATGCTTACTGTTCCCAGCATTTTCACTCCCTGTGGATTTCTTGCATGTTCCGGAAGATATCTGCTGGCTCCACGAGGTTCATCATGATTTTCAATAATATTTGCAAGAAAAACTCTGTCTTGACATTCCACCTGTGAAGAGAAAATTGCTGCTTTCCATTTTAGAAAATCAACTTTCCTGGTATCATACCATCCATTTTCACTGCTTGTCAGGATATGTGGCTGGAAATCGAACATCGTCGAGAAATATCCATCTTCCCCAACAAATTCTTCCAATTCTTCCTCTTTCATATTGAACACTTCTCCGACAGTGAAAGCATCATATTTTGCAAACGTCTCTCTCTTTAGTTCCCCAAGAAATTTGCCAATTCCATCAACCTCTTCTACCATCTTTGTCGCACGACACATACCGTCAGGTCCATCCGGTTCAAAATCTGGAAATGCAAGATCCTTTTTTATATTTATGATTGCATCAATTCGAAAGCCGCCGATTCCTTTATCCAACCACCAATTGACCATATCGAAAAGTTCTTTTCTCACCTTAGGATTCTCCCAGTTCAAATCTGGCTGTTCTTTGGCAAACATATGCAGATAATATTTGTCTGTTCCTGGAACCTTCTCCCAAGTACTTCCCCCAAAATATGAACGATAATTGCTCGGTGGATTTCCGTCTTTCCCTTTTACAAAATAAAAATATTCTGCATACTCTCCGGCCGGATCATCCAATGCTTTCTGAAACCATTCATGCTTGCTGGAACAATGATTAATAACCAGATCCATAACTATCTGAATTTCTCTTTTTTTTGCCTCTTCCAGAAGAAGATCAAATTCTTCCATCGTTCCAAATTCTTCTGCAATCTTGTAATAATCGGAAATATCATACCCCTGATCAATAAATGGAGACTGATAGATAGGAGAAATCCATATCATATCTATTCCAAGTTCTTTCAGATAATCCAATTTTCCAATAATTCCTCTTAAATCTCCTATACCATCTCCATTGCTGTCCATGAAACTTTTTGGATAAATCTGATATGCTACTTTATCATGCCACCATTTCTTCTGTATCATCACAACCTCCATCTGTACTACATCTCTTTGCAGACATCAATCCACTCTTTATAGTTACTGTATATTTCTAATTCTGGAATCGTCAATTCAATCATACTGTTACTGCTTCCTGCCGCAGGAAATACCGTTTCAAATCTTTGAAGCGCTACATCCAGATAGACTTCTACTCCTTCTTTTACAGCAAACGGACATACCCCGCCTATAGCATGTCCCACAAGAGGTTCTACCTCATCTGACTTTAGCATCTGTGCTTTACATCCAAATTGTCCTCGGTATTTTTTATTATCAATCTTACAATCTCCCGCAGTCACAATCAGAATAATCTTCTCTTTTGTCCGAAAAGACAAAGTTTTGGCAATCCTTTTGGGTTCACATCCCAGTGCCTCAGCCGCTTCTTCTACTGTTGCACTGGAATGATTTTCTTCTCTTACTCTCTCTTCCATTCCGAATTGTCGAAAATACTCTTTTACATTCTCTATTGACATCGTTCTTTCCTCTTTTGCATTTTATTTTTACATCTGTCGTCCATTATAACGCAAAGTATTTTTTCTGTACAGCCAAACTATTCTTTTACATGCTGGCGCACTTTAATATCCAACACATACACCATTTAAACGTTCTTTTCTCAATACTTTCATCTGCTATTACATCATAAGAGGCAATTTCCTCCCCTTCCAGAATATATCTGACAATCCCAAGTGTTTCCCCTTTTACCACAGGCGCTTCCACGGAAGATTCCACTTCTGTTTGAACTTTCACTTGTTCATCATCTCGTAATAAAACCGGAATATCTTCTTTTCCATCTACATGCGCTTCAATCTGTATATTTGATTCAAATGGACTCTGCTTTCTTACTCCATTCGTAACAAAAACATCCGGGATCGACACTTCCTGCCATACATTTCGATACTCATATTCATTCAGCCCATACTCCATAAGCGCTCTGGTATCCTCCCATTTATAACTTTTATGATTTGGCCATCCACATGCTAAAAGTGCTACAATAAAAGTTTTTCCATTTTGCCTGAGTCCTCCCACGTAGCAATATCCTGCATCCGCTGTAAATCCCGTCTTTCCGGTCAGTGCACCTTCCATCATATCTAGAAATGCATTGTGATTCGTACAGGTAAAATTACGTTTTCCATCTACATCAGTAAATTGATAACTCCTTGTCTGTGTAATCTCCAAAAACTCCTCTTTCATCGGTGACTGCATCATACAATATCTCATAATCATAGCCAGATCTCTGGCTGTTGTAGAATGTGTACCTTCCTCATCAGAATCATCCAGTCCATTTGGCGTCACAAAATATGTATGGTTACACCCTAATTCTTTTGCCTTTCGATTCATTCGATCAGCGAAAGACTCCACAGAGCCTGCTATTCCCTCCGCAATCGCTACAGCACTATCGTTATGTGATTCCAACATCAGTGAATATAAGAGATCTTTCAGATAGTATCTTTCCTGACTCTGCACTCCCAAATGAACTTTAGGCTGTTCGGCTGCATAATCTGATATCGTTACCATCTGATTTTTCTCCATCTCTTCCAGTGCCAATATACAAGTCATAATCTTCGTAGTACTTGCCATTGGACGAATCTGATTTTCTTCTTTTCCATACAAAACACGCCCACTGTCAGCATCCATAAGTACTGCTGACTGGGCGTGTAACTGTTTCGGCTCGTCCTTATCTTCTTCTGCTTTTGCTATAAGATTTCCAAACTGTAAAAACAAAAAAAATATCAAAAAACTACACACTAATGATTTCTTTTCCATCCATTACACCATACATCTCCATGTTATTGAAATATATGTGAACAGAAATAAGTCTATGCGCGCGATTATTAAATATCCAGTTTTAACTGAACCTCTTCTTCTGCCTCTTCCTTAAAATTCTCCATCTGTTCTGGATTCAGACTCGGCAAGTCCTCTACCGACTGAACACTGAACCTTCGCAAAAATTCTTCTGTTGTTCCAAATAAAATAGGTCTTCCAGGTGCATCCAATCTTCCACACTCACATACCAGATTATATTCCACCAGTTTATTCACCGCATGGTCTGACTTAACACCCCTGATTTTCTCAATCTCCAACTTTGTCACTGGCTGTTTATAAGCAATGATCGACAACGTTTCCAGCAAAACATCTGTCAAGACATACTTCTTTGGCTGTTTTGCGACACGGATCAGATATTCGTACATCTCTTTTTTTGTACACATCTGAAATGCATCTTCCAATTCGATAATACGTATTCCTCGGTCTTCGGATTCATATTTATCCATCATTCTATGTATGATCTTACGGGTTGTATCCTCATCATGCTCAATCGCAGACGCAATCTTACTCAATTCAACAGAATCCCCCATAACAAAAAGAACAGCCTCTATAATTCCCTCTAATTTATTAATCTCCACTTCTTCCATACTACCTTTCCACTCTTAACTTTCCACTCTGGAAGTAATCATAATCTCGTCAAAAGCTTGTTCCTGCTCAATGGAGATTACTCCTTCTTTCATTAACTGCAGAATTGCCAAAAATGTAACTACAATCTGTGTCTTAGAATTCTGCTTTTCTAGGAGTTGGCGAAATCCAAATTTTCGATGCAGCTTCGCATATTCCGTAACATATTCTAGTTTATCCGGAAGGGTTACCTCTTCCTTTTCAATCTTTCCAAACTTACTGCGGACTGGATCTATTTTATCTATCTGCCTTTTCATTACATCCTGAAAAATATAGTTCAATTGAGCCAATGTAACATCTTTCAATAACAGATCTAAATCTACAGGTTCAACATATTCCATCACTTCTTCAGGAACCGTCGGTTCTTTAAACATCAGCTGTTCACCTTCAACCTGACGGTCCCGCAATTCGTAAGACATATATTTATACATTTTGTATTCTAGCAACTGTTCTACCAGTTCCTGCCGCGGATCCTCTTCTTCGCCTTCTTCGTTCACTTCTTTCGGCAGAAGCATTCGGCATTTTATGTCAAGCAAGGTCGCTGCCATTACAAGGAATTCGCTCATTACATTTAGATCTTCCTTTTCCATGGCCTTAATATAATCCATATACTGATTGGTGATCTCTACGATTGGAATATCGTAGATATCGATTTTATTCTTATCTATCAAATGTAAGAGCAAGTCCAACGGTCCCTCAAAGACTTGCAGCTTTACTGGAATTCCCATAAATCTCCCTCACACTTCGATTTCATTTGTCACAATTGTAATATTATACAGGATTTTCTTCGTTTGTACAAGTATTCCGCTTACAGTTCTGTGTGAGGCTTGCCAAAATTCAAAACAATCATTTCCGCTGGATTCATAATACGAATTGGAATGGAATGAACTCCCAACCCTTTACTGACAACCGTCGTCACATCGTCTTCTTGATAGATTCCTCCAGAATATTTTGGAAATATATGGAAATTAGGTGCAATCACACCACCAATCCCTGGAATACGTACAATTCCTCCATGCAAATGCCCAGACAAAATCAAATCTGCCCCCCATTCTTTATACGTATTTACATAAGATGGGTTATGCGCCAAAAGAATCTGATATCCCTGACCAGCTCTCCCTATTCTATCTTCCAGCGCCTGTTTCGAGAGTGGCCTCGTTCCAAAATGTCGATATCCATACAACGGTATTTCCAATCCTGTAATGTGAATTTCTATCCCACACCAGCAGAATCGCACAGATTCATTTTCTAAAAACCGAATTCCCGCCTGTAAAAGCTGACTTTGATACTCTTCATAAGACTGTTCATATTCTTCAGGAAGTTCCTTCAACTTCTGTTCATGATTTCCATTGACATAATATACTTCACATAAATCTGGAAGCCGGGATAAGAATTCAACTGTATGCACATAAGAATTCCCATTTTTTCTCACCAGCATATCTCCACCAATCAGTATCAGATCCGGACGAGCGTTCTGAATTGCTGAAAAAAGCTTCTCATTATCCTTTCCATAACTGTAATTGTGAAGATCACTAAGAAATACAATTCTTTTTTCTTCAGAAAGTCCTTCAAGTTTAGGGTTCTCAATCGTGTATTCCGTAACTCGAAATGTATAAAGTTCACGGATATTTTCAACCAAGGCCAACAAAATAATCAGCCCAAAAATCATCACTAATATCTTCAATTATTTCTCTCCTTTTTTATCTTGGATAATTATATAATTAATCCAATGATTTTGCAATTGCATAGGGGAATTTAGATGAGTTAGTTGGTGATTGGAAGGTGTACGGCGAGAGGATGGATTGGATGGTTGCCATTGCGGAGTCCTTCGCTAAGAATCCATAACAGGAAAAGAAGCAGATATTTTGTAACCAGACTGATTCACCCCGAAATCTTGATGATTTCGAGGCTCAGCAGCCTTCTCAGATCTGGCTTGAAGCCAGATCTTCGCACAAAATATCTGCTTCTTTTACAGTAACGGATTCTAGCGCTTGTCCAACGAACGGCAACCATCCAAT
>NZ_JBNPOQ010000029.1:0-23933 GCF_050315235.1 Bariatricus sp. SGI.019
TAATAAATTAAAAGGATGAAAAATGTCGTAAGAAATATTAATTCTATTTCTTGCGGCATTTTTACGTTTGAGGTTAAAAGGGTTACGTTGAAGGTCGAAAACTGGAAAAAAATCAAAAAAAAGAGGATACTGAATTTGAAAGTAAGGGGGGAGAATAATTGAAAGCACTTTTTTTTAAGTTATTAAAAACAAGGAGTAAGGATTATCTGCTTGTAATTTTGAGTGGCATTTTTATCATATCTCTGGTATTTTTCACGGCTGGTGTTGAAAGTTGTATGATATTTGTGTCTACAGGAGAGACAGCAGGAATGACCGCATTAATTATGGAGTCGGAAAAAGCATTCCTTCTGTCTTATGTGTTACTGGTGGCTTTGATGATTTTGACTCTTTTGTCTTACATTCGAAAGAGAGTATATGATTATTCAATGTTGGAAGTGTTGGGAATTCAGAAAAAACACAAGTATATGTTTGTCGGATTTGAGTACTTGGGGATTATCTTGGGTTCCGTTGTAGGCGGAGTATTGGTAGGCGTATTGGAAGTGGAGATTATAAAAAGGATTCTCGAACACAAATTTACTGATGATGCAGGGAATATATTTTATGGTTGGTCACCATTCCTGTTTACATTGATAATCAGTTTGCTTATATTTGGACTTGGTTTTATGATTTGTGACCAGATGATAAGCTGTCTGGGAATAGATTATGTTATATCTATGGGAAAGAAAAGTGGGAAAAAAATTCAACGATCGTTGAGTTTGATTGTGTCAGGTGTTGTTATAATGGGGCTTGCACTTGTTTCTATTGTGACTTACTGGGGGAAAATTGGGAGTATCATTCCTTTTGCGCTGGCGGCTGGGGGATTATTTCTGTTTATGATTTCTGTAAGTGCAAATTATCTTCATATGTTGAGAAAACGAGAACAAAAATATTTAAAAAAAATTCTATGGTTGGATAGCTGGTACGATCAATTTTTCTATCATATGAATGTGACTTGTATTGTGGCAGTCTTCGTGTTTGTTATGTTGTTCGGATTTGGATTGCCGATTATGGATAATGTTCCGGTTGTGCAGCCGGAGATTTTTCCTTATGATCTGGTGTGGTATGCGAATGAACAAGATATGGAATTTTTGAATAAATTAGAAGAAGCCTATGAGATAAAGGTAGAGACTAAACCCTGTATTCGTGTAGTGTCTGGAGATTATGGTGAACATATGGGAATACCAGAGTCTGTTTATGAAGATTGGACAGTGAAAAAATTTGATATACGAGATAAGGAAATTTACGTTATTTATCAGCGTGATAGAGAGACCATGGGAACGATAGGTCTTGATTATGGAAAGTCGAAACCACGTATTTACATTGGAAGTGCAGACTGGGATATCTGGAACACGTCGGGACCTAAAGTTCTTCCGAGTAATCAATTTACAAGGAAATATAAAATTGCTGGAGAAGAGCAGAGGATTCTTACTGGTGATTTTGAGAGTCGGGCGCTTGGTGAACTAAAGGGGCAGGTGAATGAAGAAATTTTGGTGTTTTCTGATACAGAATTTGCAAATATCAAAAGAAATGCCAGAGGAGCAAACCTTGCGGTAATGATGGAAATCCCAAAGCATTATAATCAGGTTGTAAAGGAAGTGTATAATTATGCAAAGGTTCATTCTCAGGTGAATTTCTTTGATTGGCAAAATGGCAATCTGATATACGAAAAACAGCAATCTATGATGGAAAGCCGACAAGAAAAGCTGTTTACTGTGGTTTCTATGATTGTAAATGTAATAACAATGCTAATGTGTGTCATTTTTATCTTGTTCGAGAAAGCGCAGAGTGACTATTCGAAAATGGAATGGAAGTATCGATTTTATAAGAATTGTGGAATGTCTTCAGAAAAACGTAGGAAGAGTGTTTGCAAAGAAGTTTTGATATCTGAAAGGCTTGTACTTTTGTATGGCATATCACTGGGAATGTTGGCAATTGTTACCAAGATTCTTTTTAAAGGCATGTCTCCTAGGTGGAGTATTATCTATCTTGTAGGGGCAGTTTCTTTTTCTGCATTGATTGCTTTGATAGTGTGTATAGTAATGAGGATAACAGCATGGAGAATTTTTCGGAAGATTGAGAGGAATAGTTGAAATGGATGAAAAGAAGTATAAATATATTTTGGATGTGAAGAATTTAGAACGGAATTATTATACGATGACTCCGGGCGGAAATAGAATTACATATTCTGTTTTAAAAGGTGTTTCTTTTCAGGTAAAGCCTGGTGAATTTATTGGAATTATGGGAAGTTCTGGTTGTGGTAAGACAACACTTCTTAAGACACTTGGCATGTTGGATAAGCCAAATGGGGGGCGGGTTCTCTATAAGGGGACTCCAGTGGAGGAAATATATGGAGACAGGCTTGCGGAAATAAGAAGAAAAGAATTAGCTTTTATTTTTCAGGACTATTATTTGATGAATAGTCTGACCGTAAAGGAAAATATCATGATGCCTTTGATTTTGAATGAAGATGATCCGAAAAAAAGTGATCAAGCGGCGAGGTGTGAAGCAAAGCGGTTTGGGATTGAAGGATTACTGGATAAGAAACCATATGAACTTTCGGGTGGAGAAAAACAAAGAACGTCAATTTGTCGTGCTATGGTAGCGAATCCTGAGCTTATATTAGCAGATGAACCGACAGGAAATCTAGATTCCAAGTCTTCTATGCAGGTGATTCAGACCCTGTTTTATATTAACAAGCAACTTGGAAAGACACTATTTCTGGTGACACATGATCCGAAGATGGCAAGCTATTGCGATAGAATAATTTTATTAAAAGATGGAAGGATAATAAATACACTTATTAAACAAGATGGAAATGAAGAGTTTTATCAAAATATTATTCAACAAATGGCAAGGCTGTAGATAATATTTGTGTCAAAGAAAGTGGGATAGAAAACCAAGACAAATAAAAGAGAGAAAAATGTGTTGTACCCAAATGAAAAATGCCCGCGGGTTTTGCAGGCATTTTTGTATATTATTATGTATTTTGCTATTGAATCTGTCATCGGAAATCTACAGAAATAATTCTTATGCTTCCTCTGCGGATTTGGACTCAGCCAGTTTAGCGTAATATTCTGGGTGAAGTCTTCTGTCTCTGAATTCAGCAGCTGCTGTAAAGAGAACGTCTGTAGAAGAGTTAAGTCCTGTTTCGCAGGAATCCTGAATAACACCGATGATGAAACCAACACCTACAACCTGCATAGCTACTTCAGACGGGATTCCGAATAAGCTACATGCCATAGGGATCAGTAACAGAGAACCACCTGCAACTCCGGAAGCTCCAGCTGCACTGAGTGCGGAAAGTACACAAAGGATAAGTGCGGTTCCAAAGTCTACGCTGATTCCCATTGTGTGAGCAGCAGATAAAGCCATTACAGAGATGGTGATAGCTGCACCAGCCATGTTGATGGTTGCACCAAGTGGGATGGAGATGGAGTACTGTTCTTCATCCAATCCCAGTTCTTCACACAATTCCATGTTAACAGGAATGTTAGCTGCAGAACTACGTGTAAAGAATGCGGTGATGAAACTCTTTGTCAGACATTTGAATACAAGTGGGTATGGATTCTTTCTGATACAAAGGAATACGATGATTGGGTTCATTACTAATGCTACGAATGCCATACTTCCAACTAATACAAGAATCAGTCTTCCGTAAGATAACAGAGCACTCAGTCCGGATGTAGAGATAACATTAAAGATTAATCCCATGATACCGAATGGAGCAAAACTGATGACCCATTTTACACCAGTAGAAATTGCTGCTGAAAAATCATCCAGCATTTTCTTGGTAGAATCAGAAGCTGCTTTTAAAGCTATACCGAAAATACAAGCCCATGCAAGAATACCGATGTAGTTCGCATTTACGATAGAGCCTACTGGGTTAGATACAACGTTCATTAACAGATTTTTTAATACTTCGCCTACACCGCTAGGAGGAGCCATATCTTCTCCGGCTGCTTCAGCCAGTGTTAAAGTTACTGGGAATAATTTACATGCAGCTACAGATACAAGTGCTGACATTACATTACCGAGCATGTAGAGCATTACGATGAATCCCATGTTGGTCTTCTGACCCTCTCCCATGTGTGCCAGAGAACTCATTACAAGGAAGAATACCAACAATGGAGCAATGGCCTTTAATGCTCCAACAAACAGGTCTCCAAGAAGAGCAATGACAGTTACCTTAGGGATGACCAGTCCGAGAATAATACCGATAATAAGACCGCAGATAATTCTCAGAACCAGACTGATGCTGTTCCATTTTTTAAATAGATTTTTCATGTTGTTTTTCGCGGATACATTGACATTCTATATCCGCTTCCCTCTCTTTCTTTTGAATTTTGTTTCCCCACTTTTTGATGTTGACATAATGATTAAAAGAAATAGTGTGAATAGTGCTATCTCCCTTCCGCACAAATCTGCCAACACATTCAATATAAATTATAAATAATTGTATAGGATTTGTAAATATAGAAATTGTAAATATTGCCATAAAATGCGTATAAGAATGTGAAAAATTTGTCAAAATAAACAAAAAAACTACAAAAATACATTGTGTATGAATTAGAGGAGTGATATAATGGCAATATCAATGAAAACATCGTCTGGGGAGACGGTAGAAATGGGAGGGTAATAAAGTGAACGAAAGAAATGATGGAATGATGTGGGCTCTTGTCAAAGAGAAACCAGAAGAAGGATTGTGGATGAAGAGAGTGCCAATTCCAGAAGTTGGGCCGAATGATGTGAAGATTAAGATTCATAAAACGGCTATTTGTGGAACAGATGTACATATTTATCAATGGAATGACTGGGCACAGCATACGATTCCGGTAGGATTGACGGCAGGCCATGAGTATGTAGGTGAAGTTGTAGAAGTGGGTGCTGGAGTTCAGGGCTTTCATATTGGGGATCTGGTATCTGGAGAAGGACACATCACTTGTGGAAAATGTAGAAACTGTCTGGAAGGACACAAAGAGAATTGTAAAGATGCCAAGGGTGTTGGTGTAAACAGAAATGGTGCATTTGCTGAATATCTTGTAATTCCTTCTTCCAATGTATGGCCATGTAATCCAAACATTCCGGAAGAATTATATTCAATCTTTGATCCATTTGGAAATGCTACACATACAGCACTTTCTTATGATATGTTGGGTGAAGATGTGTTGATTGCAGGTGCAGGCCCGATTGGATGTATGGCAGCAGCCATTGCAAAATTCTCTGGTGCAAGACATGTAGTTGTTACAGATCTTAATCCATATCGTCTGGATCTTGCTAAAAAACTTGGGGCTACACGTACAGTTAATTTAAAAGAAGAAAAATTGCCGGACGTTATGAAGGAAATCGGAATGACAGAAGGATTTGATGTAGGTCTTGAGATGTCTGGTTCACAGGCTGGTCTGCATGACATGATCCACAATATGAAGCACGGTGGTAATATTGCACTTCTTGGACTGCAGAGAACAGATGCAAAAGTGGATTTAGAGACCGTTATCTTTAATGGTTTGAATATCCGTGGAATTTACGGAAGAAAAGTATGGGATACATGGTATAAGATGTCTACAATGATTCAGGCAGGATTAGACATTACTCCGATCATCACACATCATTTTGATATCAAAGACTATGAAAAAGGATTTGAAGCAATGATTTCCGGTCAGTCTGGAAAGGTAATTCTTGACTGGGCACATGTAAATGATTAATAACTATCATATAATTTTTAAGAAGGGACGATTAAAAAAATGGCACGTAAAGATGATATTTTAAGCATTTATACGAAAGAAGTTGAAGGAATAAAAGAAGCAGGTCTTTTTAAAGGTGAGGCTCCATTCGTTTCTCCACAGGGTGCAAGAGTAAAGATGGAGGATGGAAGAGAACTTCTTTGCATGTGTGCAAATAACTATCTCGGACTTGGTGATAATCCGCGTCTGATCGAAGCTGCAAAGAGAACTTATGATGAAAAAGGATATGGTGTTGCATCTGTTCGTTTCATCTGTGGAACACAGGATATCCACAAACAGCTGGAAAAGAAGATATCCAAGTTCCTTGGAACAGATGATACAATCCTTTATTCTTCTTGCTTTGATGCAAATGGAGGATTATTCGAGACAATTCTGACTGCAGAAGATGCAGTTATCAGTGATGAATTGAATCACGCTTCTATTATTGATGGCGTACGACTTTGCAAAGCAAAACGTTTCCGTTACAAAAACAACAATATGGAAGACCTGGAAGCAAAATTAAAAGAAGCAGATGAAGCCGGCGCAAGAATCAAATTAATTGCTACGGATGGTGTATTCTCCATGGACGGTATCATTTGCAATCTGAAAGGTGTATGTGACCTCGCAGATAAATACAATGCACTTGTAATGGTTGATGACAGCCACGCAGTTGGATTTGTAGGAAAGACAGGCCGTGGAACTGCAGAGTACTGTGGCGTACAGGGAAGAGTTGATATTATTACAGGAACATTAGGAAAAGCGCTCGGCGGAGCATCAGGTGGATACACATCCGGACGCAAAGAGATTATCGATCTCCTTCGTCAGAGAAGCCGCCCGTACCTGTTCTCCAACTCACTCGCTCCAGCAATCGTAGGCGCAAGTCTTGAATTGTTCGATATGTTAGATGAGAGCACAGAACTTCGTGATCATCTGGAAGAAGTAACCGCATACTATCGTAAAGAACTGGTAGATAACGGCTTCGATATCATCCCAGGAACCCACCCATGCGTTCCGGTAATGCTGTATGATGAAAAGACAGCAGCAGAATTCGCAAAACGCATGATGGAAAAAGGTGTATACGTAGTAGCATTCTCCTACCCAGTAGTTCCAAAAGGAAAAGCAAGAATCCGTACACAAGTATGCGCAAGCCATACAAAAGAAGATATTGATTTCATCGTAAAATGCTTCAAAGAAGTAAGAGATGAGATGAAATTATAGTAAAAAAGGGACGTAGTATTTTTCATATTTACTACGTCCCCTTTTAACAAATGTGGTGTACCTAATCGACAAATGCCCTGTACCCAGATGAAAGGGGTGACAGGAATGCCCACCAGACGACGAAAGGAAAGTAGAACTGGTATTTATCACATAATTGTTCGAGGAATCAATCACGAAAAAATATTCCAACAGCAACGAGAAAAGCTTTACTTCAAGTCTATTATTTCAAATTATCTACAGAAATATAAAGTAGAAGTCTATAGTTACTGTATTATGTCAAATCACGCCCATTTTATCATCCGGGCAGAACTTCAGATCTTATCCTTATTTATGGCAGCAATATTGGCAGAATATGCATCATATTATAATTTTAAACATCACCGAAATGGACATGTATTTCAGAACCGTTTTACAAGTGAGTGCATTGAAGATGAAAGATATTTTTGGACTTGCCTTCGTTATATTCATCTCAATCCGGTCAAAGCAAGAATGGTAAAAAAACCGGAAAAGTATAAATATAGCAGCATGGCGGAATATATGACAGGGATGTTGGGCTTGCTCCATGAAAATGCAATCGAGTTGTATGAACAAAAATTTTCATCGACAGAAGAATTCACAAAGTTTCATACAGAACAACAAATAGGAATATTCAAAGATATTTCCAGTGAAATAGAGCTTCAATACAGAGAAATAGCATTGCTTTTGGCAAAAAACATGTTTCGGGAATATCAATTGCCGCTGTTGATGCAAGTTTTTGAAGAAAAGAAAATTCGTAAAGAATATATTCAGAGACTAAAAGAAATACTGAATATATCAATAAAAAAAGCAAACGAATTATGTACGACTACCATGAATTACGTAGAAAATGAGTAAAAAGGTACAGGGCATTTGCCGATTAGGTACACCACATTTATTAAATGGGGACGTAGTAAAATTAAAGAATACTACGTCCCCAAAATGTGTTATACTAAATTTTAAGGAGGAGATTGAAATGGACAGAGATAATGTATGGACCACATATAATGATGAGACTCTTGAGGAGCTCCATCGTATTAATGAATCTTACAAGTCTTGCCTGGATGAAGGCAAGACGGAGCGTGAATGTGTGAAGATAGCGGTGCGCATGGCACGTGAGAGGGGCTACCAGAGCCTTGAGGAGGCTATGGCTTCTGGACGTAAACTGCAGGCAGGCGACAAGGTCTACGCTGTGTGCATGGGCAAGAGCATCGCAATGTTCCAGATTGGAGAACAGCCGCTGGAGAATGGCTTGAACATTTTGGGAGCGCATATTGATTCGCCTCGTATCGATGTGAAGCAGAATCCGTTATATGAGAATGAAGAACTTGCTTACCTGGATACGCATTATTACGGAGGTATCAAGAAATACCAATGGGTAACTATTCCGCTTGCACTTCACGGAGTTATTGCCAAAAAGGATGGAACAATTGTTGAGGTAAATATTGGAGAAAAAGAGGATGATCCGGTATTTGTAATTACGGATCTGTTGGTTCATCTTGCAGCTCAGCAGATGGAGAAGAAGGCTAACGCAGTCATTGAAGGTGAGAAACTGGATCTGTTGTTTGGCAGCCAGCCGCTTGCGAAAAATCCAAATCTTGAAAAAGAGGAAAAGGATGCGGTGAAAGCTAATATTTTGAAGCTTCTGGAAGAATATTACGGAATGGAAGAAGAAGACTTTGTATCCGCAGAACTGGAAATCGTTCCGGCGGGCAGAGCAAGGGACTGTGGCATTGACAGAAGTATGGTCATGGCTTATGGACAGGATGATCGCGTGTGTGCATTTACCTCTCTTTTTGCAATGTTGGATGTAGAGCATGTGGATCGTACCGCATGTTGCATTTTGGTCGATAAAGAAGAGATCGGAAGTGTAGGAGCAACGGGTATGCATTCTCGCTTTTTTGAAAATGTTGTTGCTGAACTGGTTGCCTTGACTGCTGGTGAGTCGGATCTGAAAGTGCGCAGAGCACTTCAGAATTCAAAAATGCTTTCGTCTGATGTAAGTGCTGCTTTTGATCCAATGTACGCAGAAGCCTTTGAAAAGAGAAGCACTGCTTTCTTCGGAAAAGGTCTGGTGTTCAATAAATTCACCGGAAGTCGTGGAAAGAGCGGTTCCAACGATGCGAATGCAGAATATCTGGCACAGATCCGCAGGGCGATGGATGCACAGAATGTGGCATACCAGTTCGCAGAATTAGGAAAAGTCGATGTCGGAGGCGGCGGAACCATCGCATATATCATGGCAAATTACGGTATGGAAGTTATCGACAGTGGTGTGGCAGTGTTAAGCATGCATGCCCCATGGGAAGTTACCAGTAAAGCAGATATCTACGAAGCATATAAAGGATACAAAGCATTTATTGAGGAAATCTAAATATTTGGGAAGATGAAGGAAATATTATACAGTTTTTTGAACATATTTCCTCACAAAATATGCAAATCAACAAGAAATGTAGTTTGTGGCTGCCGGGCATAATCGGCAGCCATAAATTTTGTTCAAAATAACGAGAAAATAAGGCTTAATTTGTCACTTTGGTTTCCTTGAAAACTCTTGACGAATACTGGTAAAAACAGTAAAATATTAGGTGCGACTTAGAAAAATTTAGTTTAGGAGGTCATGACAAAATGGCAAAATGGGTTTATATGTTTACAGAAGGTAACGCAACCATGAGAAACCTTCTTGGTGGAAAAGGTGCCAACCTTGCTGAAATGACAAGCTTGGGTCTTCCAGTACCACAGGGCTTCACAATCACAACAGAAGCTTGTACACAGTACTATGAAGACGGAAGAACAATCAATGACGAGATCATGGAACAGATTATGGAAGCTATTGATAAGATGGAAGAGATCACAGGTAAGAAATTTGGTGATACAGAGAATCCACTTCTTGTTTCCGTACGTTCTGGTGCAAGAGCTTCCATGCCAGGTATGATGGATACAATCCTGAACCTTGGACTGAACGAAACAGTTGTTAACGTTATTGCTGAAAAATCCGGCAATCCACGTTGGGCTTGGGACTGCTACAGAAGATTTATCCAGATGTACTCTGACGTAGTTATGGAAGTTGGTAAGAAATACTTCGAAGAGCTTATCGACAAGATGAAAGCTGACAGAGGCGTTACATTTGACGTAGAACTTACAGCAGAAGACTTAAAAGAGCTGGCTTCTCAGTTCAAAGCTGAATATAAAGAAAAAATTGGTGCAGACTTCCCGGATGATCCGAAGGAGCAGTTGATGGGAGCAGTAAAAGCTGTATTCCGTTCATGGGACAACCCACGTGCCAATGTATATCGTCGTGACAATGATATCCCATATTCTTGGGGAACTGCTGTTAACGTACAGTCTATGGCATTCGGTAACATGGGAGATGACTGTGGTACAGGTGTTGCATTTACACGTGATCCTGCTACAGGAGAGAAGAAGCTGATGGGCGAGTTCCTGATCAATGCTCAGGGCGAAGACGTTGTTGCCGGTGTTCGTACACCAATGCCGATCGCTAAGATGGAAGAAGAATTCCCAGAGGCATTTGCACAGTTCACAGAAGTTTGCAAGACTCTTGAAACTCATTATAGAGATATGCAGGATATGGAGTTCACTGTTGAGAACAAGAAACTCTACATGCTGCAGACACGTAACGGTAAGAGAACAGCTCAGGCTGCTCTGAAGATCGCTTGTGACCTTGTTGATGAAGGCATGAGAACAGAGGAAGAAGCTGTTGCAATGATCGATCCACGTAACCTGGATACACTGCTTCATCCACAGTTCGATGCTGCTGCACTTAAAGCTGCTACACCTATGGGCAAAGGTCTTGGAGCTTCTCCAGGAGCTGCTTGCGGTAAGATTGTATTTACAGCAGATGACGCTGTAGAGTGGGCTGCAAGAGGAGAGAAAGTTGTTCTGGTTCGTCTTGAGACATCTCCAGAAGATATCACAGGTATGAAGTCTGCTCAGGGTATCCTGACAGTTCGTGGTGGTATGACATCTCACGCTGCCGTTGTTGCTCGTGGAATGGGTACATGCTGTGTATCTGGATGTGGCGACATCGCTATGGACGAAGAAAATAAGAAATTTACATTAGCTGGAAAAGAATTCCATGAAGGAGATCCAATCTCTATCGATGGTACAACAGGTAACATCTATGATGGAATCATTCCAACTGTTGATGCTACAATCGCTGGTGAATTCGGAAGAATCATGGCATGGGCAGACAAGTACAGAACTATGAAGGTTCGTACAAATGCAGATACTCCTGCAGATGCTAAGAAAGCTCGTGAGCTTGGAGCAGAAGGTATCGGACTTTGCCGTACAGAGCATATGTTCTTCGAGGAAGACAGAATTGCTGCATTCCGCGAGATGATCTGTGCTGATACAGTAGAAGAAAGAGAAGCTGCACTTGAGAAGATCCTTCCATATCAGCAGGGAGACTTCGAAGCACTGTACGAGGCACTGGAAGGTAACCCGGTTACAATCCGTTTCCTTGATCCACCGCTTCACGAGTTCGTTCCTACAGAAGAAGAAGATATTAAGAAACTTGCAGATGCTCAGGGCAAATCTGTAGAAGAGATCAAGACAATCATCGATGGACTTCATGAGTTCAACCCAATGATGGGACATCGTGGATGCCGTCTTGCAGTTACTTATCCAGAGATTGCTAAGATGCAGACAAAGGCTGTTATCCGTGCAGCTATCAACGTACAGAAAGCTCACGCTGACTGGACAGTAAAACCAGAGATCATGATTCCATTGGTTGGCGATATCAAAGAGTTAAAATATGTTAAGAAGACAGTTGTTGAGACAGCAGACGCTGAGATCGCAGCAGCAGGAAGCAACCTTGAGTACGAAGTTGGTACAATGATCGAGATTCCAAGAGCAGCTCTTACAGCTGACGAGATCGCTAAAGAAGCTGACTTCTTCTGCTTCGGTACAAACGACTTAACACAGATGACATACGGATTCTCTCGTGATGACGCTGGTAAATTCTTAGAAGCTTACTATGACGCTAAGATCTTCGAGAACGATCCATTTGCTAAGCTTGACCAGACAGGTGTTGGTAAATTAATGGAAATGGCTATCAAGTTAGGTAAACCAGTTAATCCAAGCCTTCACATTGGTATCTGTGGAGAGCACGGTGGAGATCCATCTTCTGTAGAGTTCTGCAACAAGATTGGTCTTGACTATGTATCCTGCTCACCATTCCGTGTACCAATCGCAAGACTGGCAGCAGCACAGGCAGCAATTAACCAGAAATAGTACACTGTAGGTGACTAACATAGAACGTTAATTAGCTTATATAGAAAACCCCTTACATCAATTATGGTGTGAGGGGTTTTTTGAATAAAAATATTTGGATAATAGTTTATTGATAATCTGTAAAACCCCTTACGCTTTGAGTGGCGTAAGGGGTTCTACAGATTTTTTGCAAGATGAGTAAATTTTTTTTTAATATATTCAGTATTAGATTATGTGTACGGAATATTTCAATAATCAAAATACATTATTATCTGGATAATGAGTCATGATGTCTTCTACTTTACAATCCAATATATTGCATAACTTATCAATTGTATTCACTTGAACATTCTGATTATGTCTTAATCTGTTCAGTTGAGAACGGTTCATATGATAATGAGTGTATAAATCATATTGAGTTATTCCCTTGGCACTCATAGTTTTCCACAAGTTATCGTATTTAATCATCTTAAGAGAATTTCACTTTCTTTTCATGAATTTATTGCTATACAATTATTATTGTCGTAAAATAGCTTTTGTAACAGTGTTCGTATAATGACACTATGTGAGGGAGATTTTATGAAGAAAAAATATGCAATATGTGGACTGATAATCTGTTTTGTAGCAATCGTGATTTATCTACAATTTGGACGTGAAGAAATGATTGTGAATACAAGAATAGATAGCTTTGAAGGTGGCTACGATGAAGAAGTGTGTATTGTGGCTAATAAAGTATTCATATGGGATAAGGAACGGTATGCTGAGGAATTAGTAGAAAGGATAATCCAGAATGAATTTAAGAATGTACGTTTTTCTTATGATATTGTGGGATATCCGAAAAAAATAAGAATTAGCGTTTATAATAATAAATTAGCTTATCGACATAATAAAAAAGTTTTAATATTATATATTTAAGTGAAAGTAGAGAATGTAGTATAGTATGATGAATGCAGAATATAATTATTTATATTGTAATATGGACATATGAAGAGAAAACCTCTTATGTAATTTCTTTATAAGAGGTTTTGGTAATTGGTAATAGTTTGCACTCATGTTTGGAAGAATGGTTTTCCTTAATGTAACCATTAAAAAAGGATGATAAAACATTGCTGGAAGAAAGTTTTCTAAAATATGATATACCAAAATTTTGCATTGGATATTTCATTAATGAGTAATAAGTATCAAAAGCACTTAAATGTAAGGAGGAATATGCGTTTTCTGGTATAAAAAAGAGTTGATGTTTTGGTGGCATTTTGTCTTGTGAAAAATACCAAAAATACCAATCTTTAACAATTTTTCTGGAATCATATGTGTCAGGTAATAAAATTAATCCTGGATTGATTGGTATATTTAAATAATAATTTAGATTTATTATATAGTTTTGATCGTTGTAAGAAAGTTGAAAATAGGGCGTTCGAGAATAGGCAATACTCTTATTTAAAAGGTTTTTTCCATATATACATCCGACAAAAGTTGTTTTTCGGCTATAATTGGGTTTAGAAGATTTTGATTTTCTGATTGGATATGAAGAATAATATAGCTGATAAAAATAAATGTAATCGGAAGATTTTATGGTATTCAATTTTCTAACTAAGAACTTATGGTAAAGCAATTCAGTAGAAGTATTATGAAAAGTTAAATATTTCTTCAACTGGGTTAAAGCTTTACGAATACTGTCAGGAGTAATAGTGCAATAATATTTTATTTGAATGTATTCTGCTAAAAGACGTTCTGTCCAGTTTCTTTCACCAAGATGTAAAAAACGTGGAGATGGATATCTTTTTAAAAAAATATCTAAAAAAAGTTGTTTCCCAATAGGTTGGATATAGCCGGAACTTTGAGAATTTGTTACAAATGAATTAACAATACATAGAGCTCTAGAGAGCTTTATTTTTTTATAACTATTAGGATTGCTCCGTTGGAGCTGTTTATAACTGTGAATAAATTCCTCGTCGGTAGCTGCAGATATGTATAATTCGATAATTTGTAATTTTTGTACAATATCGGGCTTTTCATTAAAAAGATACTTTAATTCTTTTATTATAGATAAATTAGTAAGTTGACTTGAATATTTTTTGCTCATGTTAATGCTCTCCTTGTATTGTAATTTTATAATAATCGGAAAAAAATTGCCACAAAAATAAAAAAAAAGAAAAAAATGCGAAAAGTGCCGATATGATAGCAAATAAAGCGTAATAGAAGTTATTAAAGGATGAATAAGAATAAAAGTTGAGTAATAAGAGGGGAAAAAAAGGCGATTATGTGTTGATTAATTACAAATGTTCGCTGGCTTTTTGAAAGTGATTTTAAAAACTGCTATTATTTTCCTGTAATTACAAAATGCTATTGCAATAGGAAACGTAACTAGAAAATCAAAAGTGCTTTCACTTATTCAAGAAATGGATGCATACACGGATTGAATGAGTGGGAAATCAAATGTATTTATATAAAGTTAAAAAGAAAAGGTGAAAAAAATGAACGAATTTAAGCTGATAAAAATAAACATGGGTACATATAGAGGAGAAGTAGCTAACTATAATGTTAAAACATCAGATAGAACTGGAAGAACTTATCTGAACCTGAATTTAAAATTATACGCTAAAGAAGGACAGGAGGTGAAGGTACAAAAATCGTACTGCTTGGATCCGGGAAAAAATTTACATATCATGAGAGTAATGAAAGATGTAGGAGGTCTAAAGAAAAATGGAAATGCCGATTTTGGAAAATTGTTAGAATATTATTTCTGGATAAGCGTTTCTTATGATGATTTTGGTCAGCTGTATGTAGAAAAACTGCGAGTAGTTCATGAAGATGACGAATATGAACCAGAGGATGACATAGAAGATGATTTTGAGGAGGATGAGACAGATGTCTAATGAAAAGAGAGTTTACAGTCTCTTGAAATCGGAAAAAATATCTGTCGGAAGAGGTGAGGATGGAGCAAATCTATGCTCCATCCCACATAATGAAAACAAAGAAGTTTATAACATCAATTCTTACAGTTTCAGAATAGCTTTTAAGTCATTCTGGAAGAAAGAATATGGTGAGTTGTTGAACGATAAAGAAGTTCAAGAGATCATAAGCATTCTGGAAGTAGAGTGTTATGAATCCAAGAATAAAATACAACGAAATCATCGTATTTACACAAAAGGAAGAATGCTCATTTATCAGTTAAATACGGATAATAATACAAGTGTCCGTATAGAAGATGGAGAGTGTGAGATTGAAGAGACACCTGACTTCATGTTTTATGCAGACAGGAACTTTAAGAATCAGGTAGAACCAGATTTAAGCGTTATGCCGGAAGAGTTATTACCGTATATCAGAAAGCATTTCAATGTCAAAGATGAAGACGATGTCATTCTCATTAGCATATTAATTGTTTCTAGTATGTTGGGAATGAACTTTAATCATCCAGTAATTCTGATACAGGGAGAAAAAGGCTCTGGAAAATCAGAATGTTTGAAAAAACTGGAAATGATAATTGATCCAAAAGATTCTGGAATATGTGCTTATACAAGTAACAAAGAAGCGATTGTACTCCGATTATCCAAAAGTTATTTTACCTGTTTCGACAACGTAAGCTTTATATCAAAAGCCATATCGGACTTACTTTGCAGTGCGGTAACAGGGGCAAGCGATACTACAAGACGGTTGTATACAGATACCGAAGAAAGAATCGTGAAGCTTCACTCCATCATAGGTATAACATCTATCAATGGGGTTGCAAGGTCTTCTGACCTTGTTGACCGTTCGTGTCTGATAGCTCTGAGTAGATTTGAAAAATCTGAAATAAAAACAGAGCAGAGTGTTATGGCAAGTTTTCAAAAAGATTTACCGTTCATATTGGGTGCAATCTTTAATACGATTGCTGGTGTATTGAGTGACAGGAAGAAAGTAAAAGCAAGACACAAGATTCGTCTAGCTGACTTCCATGAAAAAGCTATTAAAATTGGAAGAGTATTAGGTATCGAAGAAGATAAAATATCTGATATATTATTCCAAAATAGACTTAATTTGTCATTAAGTATACTGGAATCAAGTTCCATAGCCATATGTTTGAAAGAACTTATGGCTGATAAATATGAATATGTAAATACACCGACAGAATGTCTAAATGAGTTAAAACACATCGCACTCCAAAAAGGAATTGATAAATCGACCCTTCCCAAAGATGGTTCGAGATTAACCAAGGCATTTATTTTAATCAGAGATGAATTAAGTGAGGTGTATGGACTGGATTTTGAACAAAAACGAGGTAAGGAACGTCTTTATGTGATAACCAATAAGAACTTAAAAGAGGAGCTTGATGAAGAATGATCCGTCGCTTCGTCGGTAAGAGGGGAAAATTATTTATATATTTTTTCCCCATTATAAAAAAGTTAGTGACGTAGTGACGATGGGTAATTGTAATGATTGTTCTGTATGAATGTTGAATGAATAACAACACAGGATAACCACGACAACACAAACAGACAGAAGAAAAAAGGAAACATCAACAAACACCACAGCGACAGACTACCACATCCACGAACACAAAGTAGACGGAGGGGTCAGAATATATGCAGAAGCGAAGACACGAAGTGACGAAGACCTGCAGATATTCTGATGGTGCACGATAAACAATCGTGCACACGCCCCCCAAAAAAAAGAAAAGCGTGAAGCGCAAGCTTCACAAGACTAAAAGGGCGGTGGAACAGGTGGAAGTAATTCTTATCAACCATTCGTAATTATCGTATTTTTCAAAGTAATATTATTTTTATGAATGATTGAGTAAGAGAAAGGAGGAATATATGGAACATCAGGATACAAAAAAGTTGGAGATGAAACCACTTTTGATAAAGATGTTATTCATAAATAATAAAATCAATCATTCGACATACAAGAAAGTTGTGAAACAGTACAGGAGGAAGGAACGAGCATAATGGACAATTTGGCTTATAAGATGCAAGCAATGTGTATCAGTAACAGGTCAAGAACAAGTATACATGATAAAGTCCGGGTATGTTTTTACGGAAGAGTATCTACACAACATGAGGAACAGGTTAATGCATTAAGTAATCAGCTTCAATGGTACGAGACGATTCTGGCAGAACATCCGAACTGGGAAAAAGTTAATGTATATGTGGATAAAGGTGTGACAGGTACACAGGCAAAGAAGAGAGAGGGATTCATGCAAATGATAAAAGATGCAGAGAAAGGTGACTTTGACCTTATCTGTACTCGTGAAGTATCAAGATTTGCACGTAATACGGTAGACAGCTTACAGTACACAAGACAACTGAGAGAGTGGGGTGTAGAAGTATTCTTTTACAATGATGGTATCTGGTCACTGGAACAGGATGGGGAGTTAAGACTTACGATCATGTCTGCAATGGCACAGGAAGAATCAAAACATATCAGTGAAAGAGTAAGAGCCGGACAGAGAATATCCAGAGAAAAAGGTGTCCTTTATGGTAATGGAAATATCTTAGGATACAGACTGATCAAAGGGAAAAAGTCTATAGATAACACATATGAAATCATAGAGGAAGAAGCCGAAACCGTAAGAATGATTTATGACCTGTATTTAACTGGGATGGGAGCAAAAACTATCGCAGGTAAAATGGTAGAGATGAAAAGGAAAAAGGCAGATGGAACATACAACTGGGAACATTTGTCAGTACTACGGATATTAAATAATAAGACATATGCCGGTTATATCAGTTACAATAAATCCTATACGAAAAACTTTCTGGGACATAAAAGGGTAACGGTACGGGATGTCAGCCAATATGAATATGTCAAAGGTAACTTTCCGGCGATTGTATCAGAAGAGACTTGGAACAGAGTACAGGCTATAAAGAGTAAGAAAGTAGTTATCGTAGACGGTAGAAAATGTTCTAAACCGATATCAAAAGATAAGTGGTGCAGACATCTGGTATGTGAATGTGGCAGTGTGTACGGAAAATACAAATGGAGAACCAATAAAAATGGTGAGGTCAGTAATGGATATCAGTGCAGACATCAAATCCGCTACCGTAAAAGAAGTTTCCATGAAAAACAGGGATTGGATGGTACGGGATATTGTAATGTGCCGTCTATCTGTGAATGGAAACTAGACTTCATGGCTAAAAGTATTCTGGAAAGGTTATGGAAAGACCAGAAAAGTTCAGTAGAAGAATTGCTTCAGGATATTCAGGATAATTACAGTGAAGAGACTGGAATTACAGATCGTGAATATCAGATAGAAAAACTGAAAAGAGAATCGGAAAGATTAAAGAACCGTATGAGTAATCTTGTAGATATGAAACTGGATGACTTGATCGGTAGTGAAGAGTTCGAAGACAAGAAATGTACGATTGATGAACGGATGTTACAGATTAAGAATGAACTGGCAATATTGTCACAGGATGAAGAGGATAATGAGCCTGTAGAAGTAGAAGGAGAGATTAAAAAAATAAAAGAATATCTGAATGGTGTGTGTGATTTGAATCAGAAACAGTTAAGTGACGAACTGGTAGACGCTGTTATAGCAAGAATCACACCAATGGAAAACGGCGCTTTTAAATGGTATATCCAAGGTGAAGAGTATGATACAGAAACTTCTTTTGATGAATCTAAGTATGTTTTATATGACAGATTTACACTGAATTTTGAAGAAGCAAAGAAGTACAGAAAAGCATTTGGTAATTTTATAAGAGCAGTACAGTGGAAAGACCTTATCGTAGAAGTCTACATAAGACAGGATTAACAATACAGTACCGTTAATAACAATCATGAAATATTAGGATGAGAAAGCTTGAAATGAATAAAATGAGAAAAAGGGAAACAGACGAAAAAAAAGAAGTCGGTTTCCCTTATTTTATTGTGATGAAAGGATGAAAATTATGATGAAAAATACAATATCTATGAACGTGTCAGCAATCGGAACAGATGATGGAAAGAGCACTTTTGAAGTACAGAGAACATGGAATGAGAAAGGGAAGAAAGCAATTGCTATAGGAATGTATCCAACGATATCAGTAGAGAACTGTGGAATGTTGGACGTATCAAATATGCACCTGTTAAACCATGCAAATGATTTTGGATGGGGAGAACTGAGAATGTTGAATCTGTATGCAACGGTCGTAAACGGAAAGCCAAGTGTCAGTCAGTTACAGGGTAACAGTCTTGCTTATATTGAAGAGATATTAGAAACAAAAGATATCAAGACTTATGACATTGTAGTTGCGTGGGGAAATTCAATGGCAACACATAAGAATACGATTAAGGCAAAGATAGATTTGTTGTCTATGTTAATGGAAAAGGGATTGAGTGCAAAGTGTATTACAGTAGATTGTCTGAGTACCAAGAAAAGTTACGGTATTCATCCGCTTTATTTAGGACTGCATTATCCAAAAGATAAATGGAAGTTGATAGATTTTCCAGTGAAAGAAATGTTAGAGGAATTGGAAAAGAGTCTAAAAACAGATAAAACATCTGAAAAGAAAAAGACGAAGAAAATCGAGAAGAAAGTGAAGTCTACAGAAAAGTCTGCTGAAGGAAGGGCTGGTGAATAGTATGCACATTACAGTAAGAAAAAGACGAGAACTGAAAATGTTGAGACAGGTTAATCCGTATATGTCAAAGTATAAAATTCCAAGAGAAATATTAGAACATGTGGAGGATATTCTGGCTAAAAAGACTCTGGGGAAAAAGGGATATGTATCAATCATACTGAATCCGATAAAAGATGATGAAGTAGACGTTCTGGATGAATTGAATCTGAATTGTAATGAGGTTGAGATTCCAGATAATAATTTCTTCTATATTGTAATTAAGGGGAAGAAACATCCAATGAAGAAGAAAAAGAGATGGTACAGTTACGATATTATCTTACCAGAGAACGGTGGAAGAATTTATGTGATTTATTGTATGTATGAGGAACATTTAAGAGATATAGGAGTGATTTAAGATGTTGAGATACTTTTGGACAGCAACACAGAAAGACCGAATCAGAGATACTTGTACCGAGTATAATTTGCCGTCTAAGGTTAGGGAGCGAATTATTTCTACAGTAGAATTGTTGGACAGTTATTATGGAGTAGGAAGAAGTATGAACGATGACGGAGGATGTGTCATATTGATTATAGACGACGATGTAAGCCAGACAAAACAGGCTTACGAGGAAGTATTAAAGAAGTATCATACCTGTGAAGAGGAACGGGAATTTCAAGATATTTTATATTCCGATAGACAGGAAGAGTATTATGCAGACCTCTACATAGTTAGCAGTGAAATTGGAATAACGATTATCTGGTATCAAAAAGAAAGGTCGTAAGATGAAAGAATATATAGCATTTGGAGTGGGGATGATGTTAGCTTTAGCCTGTATTATGCTCCTTGAAAATATAGAAGCAGAAAGGAATGAATAACGAATGAAAAAAAGTAGTTTGTTAAGTGTGATGATCGAAGGAATGAAACTGGTTGTATCTATGTATGAGATATGTCGGACAGAGAAAAAGAAGCGTAAGTGATAGGTGAAGGGAATAGAATAAGCAGATACTCCGAAAGCTTTGTGGCTTTCTTGGTATCTGCTTATTCTTCATCATCAATATATTCCATAATATCAGAGACGCTACATTTTAGTAACTTACAGAGCTGATTAACAGTATTAGTAGAGATACTGTTACCCTGTTTGATTGAATAATAGGTTGCTCTTGAAAAACCCATTTTTTCAAGTCGGTATGATGTAATTTTTTTTGCACTCATTGTTCGGAATAATGGGGCATAGCTTATCATTTAAAATCTCCTTTATCAGTACACTTATTATAATTTTATGGAACGATGGATTTCTTGACTATGTACGAATATCCGAGTATAATTTGGATAACAATGAAGAGTACTGATTGAGATTGATAAGGTGATAATATGGGGAAGAAGAAATCGCTGGAAGCGTTAGCAAAGGAAAAATGCTGTGATTATTATAAAGTTGAGAGAGAATTACAAAGAAAATTTAAAAACCAGCTGAAATACAATGGATTTCAAAAGAAAGAATATTACAGCAATGATGATGCGGTAAAAAGATTAAATGGTCTATTAGATATTATAAATACATTTTTTGTGAATAATGTAAAAAGTGAGTATTTGAATAATAGAAAAGATCATTTTGACTTTTTTAAAATCTGGAGAAAATTTAATAGAGATGTTGCATATATGGACGAGAGGTTGAATTTTTCAAATAAGGTAGAACAGCTGGGCGGATTGGGACAAGTCTATGAGATTGAAACAATTGAGTTGTATAAATTTTCGTTTGATTCTATTAAGGAGCTGGGAGATAGAATGTTTAATGCTTATGAAAAATTTTTCCCAATATATAAAAAGATTGCTCAAAAAGAGGCAATTTTAAGACAAGGAATTGAAGGAGAAAAAAATCTGTACAATAGATTGAAGATAATAGGCGATAGAATTCGTATTATACAAAACGCAAGGTATGTTATAGATGATGATTTTAGCGTTGAACATGACATGATTGTAATATCTACGTATGGAATATTTTCTATTGAGATAAAAAATTGGGGGTTAAATTCGCATATAAACGAAAAGGGATATTTGGTAAATAAAAATGGTAAAAGTGTAAACGTTATAGAGCAATCTATGCGACATGTACATAATCTGGAAAGGGTGATACAGAAAGAAATGTATCATAATGCAGAAGTACATCCATTAATTGTATGGGTAAATGAAAAGTCTAAAATTACGAATGATTTCAAGTATGTAACAGTATGTAATTACAATGATGTTGAATTTGAATTATTTAATTCAAAAAAATATAATCAAATTTATTCACAAGAGGATGTAGATGCAATTTATAGAAAACTACAAGAGATAAAGATACCAGAAAAGAAATATGACTTGGATATCGATATAGATGGACTGATAGAATCTACGCCTAAATTTGTAGCAGGACTTAAGTTATTGCCAGAGTTGGTGGAAATAGACAAAGAAATGAAAGAAACGGACAGTTCATTACCAACAGTGATAGGAGCAGTATTAGGAGTAATACTTAGTCTTATAGATTCATAGGAGGAAAAAATGAGTGTAATAATTCCATTAGAAGTTAAAACGGAAAAGGAACTAGATAGAGCTGTTAAGTTAGGAAGAACAGTAATCATCATCAATAATGATGAATTTTACAATAAAGTATGTAATAAGAAAAAGGGAAAATGTGGAGAATATGTATATGAAGGTGGCTTTTCTTTATCGTTTAAGGGTAGTGGAAAATTAAAAAAATATGGAGCAACAATAGATAAGATAAACAAGAAATGTATTTTAATTAAACATAAAGGCGTTGGATGGTTTGAAGATGGTGATGTGATTGAAGGATATTCAAATGCGAAATGTACTTCAATAAAGAAAGCAGTAAAGCTTGACAAAGAAGAAGATTTTGCCTTTTATATGAAAATGAAATCTGCTTGTATTATTGTGGAAGGAGATTTGTATAAAAAATTTAAACTTTCAAATTACGTATGGTCTAAACATTTTACAGATACTAAATGGATAATTGACGATGAAGAAAAGATGCGGTTATATTATTTCAATTATTATGTATTCGATATGAATAAAGATAAGATTGAAGGTATAGATACGGATGAATTGTTTTTACATAAACCATTATTTAATAATGTAACAATATTTGGAAAAGAAGTATAAGCAGATTAAGGATATCAAAGTGTATCGGTTAGGAGAATACCATGAAGAAGAATTCATTTGAAAAAGAACTGGAAAGAAAAAGTCAAGTAGTTGAAGATTACGAAAAAAAGGTTGATAAATTAAAAAAAGAAGTAGATTCAATAAGAACGGAGATTATTAAAAAAGAGCAATATTATAAAATATCTGGACTGACAACTGAATATAACAAAATAGAGATCTTATACAATTTTACAAAGGATATTAAAAAATATATTTGGAAAGACTCAATTAAGACTTACTTGGAAGAACAAAATGAACCGACAGAAGAATTAGATATGCTTTGTAATATGATGCAGAATATAAAAGACAGATACAAAGCTTTTAAAAAGTCAGTAAGATTCGATGGACAGATTATTGAAATCAGTGGCAAAGAATATGCTGATATGGTCATGAAGTATGCACTTATGTTACCAGAATATAATGTAAAGAAAGCAGAAAAGGAACTGCAAGATTTTAAGGATAACAAAATAAATTTGTTAACAAATAAAGAAGCACGTAAAAATAAAGTGGAAAAAGTAGCAAAAGGAACGGGTGAGGTTGTGAAAGAAGCCATTGTTTATACAGGTGGTTCGCTTGTAAAGAATACCATAAAGTCAATTCTGCATATTAGTTAGAGCAAAAGATATTGACATAGGTATGATTATAGAGTAGTATCCAATTAAGAAAACGTGTTAGTTATGATTAAATGAGTGGATTGTGTCTTAATGTCCCAGTAACCATAATATACCTAACAGGCAGCTATCGCTCAGAAGTAATGCACCAAGCATTGATAGATAGGAAATTAATTTATTTATAGAGGAACTCCCATTACGCTTTATTGTGTAATGGGGGTTCCTCGTTTTGTTTTGAAGTACGAACATTTCAGAGATTCTCTTTAATGAGGATATGCTAATGAAGTTGAAAGTGGTATTTTGAAAAGTAGCATGTTAGAATGAAGTTAACAAATCAAGTTTAGTGTGAAGATTAATTTTGAACTGGGAGTGAAGATTATGGAAGTAA
>NZ_JBNPOQ010000030.1:0-20265 GCF_050315235.1 Bariatricus sp. SGI.019
AGTCACAAAATATCTGCTTCTTTTTCAGTTATGGATTCTAAGCGAAGGACTCCGCAATGGCAACCATTCCATCCGTCCTCTCACCGTACACCTCCCAATTACCAACTAACTAATCTAAATTCCCATTTACTCCACTATCCAGCTCTGAATCTCTTCTGCACCGACGTATTGTTCTAAATATTTTTTTCCATTCTCCAGTGCATGTTCTAAATCTTGATTCTGTGAGAACGAATAAATTAACGTCAGCACTTCTTCTGCATTTTCTGTAATCATAGCCCGTTCTGAATCACTGGTGGAACTCCCAATTGCACCTTTTGTATCTGCCAGCACCGGAAGGCAATCTATACGGATTTCTTCTTTTCCAATCCCTTTATAGGTCTCTCCTTCCTTTCCAACTCGAAATACTAGCTCATCTTCTATATTTGAAGTATCGTATGAACCAACAGAAAATCCTGATTCTATAGAAATCAGATTATTCACATCAACAACTGTATTTACCTCGTAAAGTCCTTTTCCTTGGCCGATTCTTCGAATCAGTGCTTCTGAAGATACGCGATAACGACTTGGATCTTTTCCAAAGGCTTTATATGCGGCTCTTGATTCTTTGATATTAGGGATTTCGTTTACACCGTAATCAAAGATTTCATCTTTTACTTTTTTGAAAATATCTTTCTTCAGATATTTCCACATCTCTTCATTTTTCTTTTCCACCTTCACTTTATATTGCAGACATCCAACCCTGACTGTCGGCCAGATCTGTTTCATTTCTTTATCAATTATAAGTGTTTTTTTCATTCTGTTTATATCTCCTATTGCTTAGCGCTTACTTCCCATGCAGAATACGGCTACAACTCCTGGACCTGTATGACTTCCAATTACCTCACCAATATTATTTACCAGAATATTCTCAATTCCCATCTTTTTGCGCACTAGTTTTGCCACATATTCAGCATCCTCTGCACAATCCCCATGGGTAATCATAATAATATCATTTTCCCAGCCCTTTGCCTGCTCAACAGCCATATCTACAATCTTATTCAACGCTTTCTTTCGTCCACGCTCTTTCCCGATAACTTGCAAAAGACCTTTGTCATCCATATGAATGATTGGCTTTACTTGAACCATTGTTCCCAATATTGCTGTTGTCTTGGAGACTCTTCCACCCCTTTGAAGATGATTCAGATCATCAATCGCAACATTATGACACACATGAAGCTTATTCTCCTCTGCCCACTTTGCTACTTCTTCGATTGATTTCCCCTCTCCTTTACGTTTCAATGCATAATATAACAGCAATCCTTCCCCCAGACAAGCGCACAATGTATCTATCACAATAACCTTACGTTCTGGGTACTCTTCTTCCAATTCTTCCGCCGCAATTCGCATACTGTTATATGTTCCACTTAAGCCAGAAGAGAACGCAAGATGCAATATATCTTTTCCTTCTTTTAGGAACGCTTCCAGTGCTTCTTTGGCTTCCTCAGGATTTACCTGAGAGGTTACTGCCATCTTTCCTTCTCTTAATTTTTGAAAAAATTCTTTGGAAGACAGTCCTTCCATTCCTTTATAGTTCTCGCCATCTATAGTATATTTCAAAGGAATAACCGGAATATGTCTCTCTTCCAACCACTCCTTTGGCAAATCGACTGTACTGTTTACTGTAATTACATAATCATTCATGTCTCTGTTCCTCCTTCTCTTTGCTTGACGATATCATAACATTTTTTTCCATATTACGCAAAATTTTTCTAATAATAAATATAAATAAAACACTGATTGTTAATATAGAACAAATATCCGCAATCGGCTCTGCCAAGTAGATTCCATTCACTCCCATGAACTTAGGCAGGATAATCGCCAACGGAATCAACAGGATTACTTTTCTAAGTAACGCAATAAATAAAGACACTTTTGCCTGCCCCAATGCCAAAAATGTCGTTTGACAAGCCGACTGAATCCCAAAGATTGTGATAACAAGGAAATATACTGGCATGACCTGACAAGTCAGTTTCTCCAGCTCAACATTATCCGTAAATATTCCCGCATATACTTCTGGCTTCAACACTGCAATACCTCCCAAAAGCAACGTAGCCGTAAGACATACCAGAATCATTCTAACGATCGTTTTCTGAACCCTATCTTTGTTACCGGCACCATAATTGTAACTGATAATAGGTTGGATTCCCTGTGTAATTCCCTGTACCGGTATTACGATTAACTGCATGATACTTGTCATAATCGACATAGTTCCTACATACAGATCTCCTCCATAACGCTGAAGTCCAGAATTTAAAGTAATACTAACCATACTCTCTGTACTCTGCATAATAAAAGGGGAGATGCCAAGTCCTGCAATTTGCATCAAAATATCCTTTTTTAAACGCATATTTTTTAATTGTAAT
The DNA here is from genome assembly GCF_050315235.1 of Bariatricus sp. SGI.019. Classification (NCBI taxonomy): domain Bacteria; kingdom Bacillati; phylum Bacillota; class Clostridia; order Lachnospirales; family Lachnospiraceae; genus Bariatricus; species Bariatricus sp. SGI.019. The sequence continues at coordinate 2,403 of NZ_JBNPOQ010000030.1, forward strand.
CGTATCACACTCTTCTTAGACACAAGAAAATGTACGACCCAGACAGCACTGACCGCCTGAGAGATGACCGTTGCCAGCGCTGCACCTTTCACTCCCATATTCACACCAAATATAAAAACCGGATCCAGGCAGATATTGATCACCGCACCTATCAGCACAGACAGCATAGCAGTTCTTGCTGCACCCTGCCCACTGATAAATGTATTCAGTCCCAATGCCAGCTGTACGAATACTGTTCCAATTAAATAAATGGATATGTACTCTTTCGCATACACAATCGTCACATCACTGGCACCAAACGCATATAGTATTGGTATTTTAAATATACTGAAAAACACTGTTAAAAATACCGAAAATATAACTAACAACCCGGCAGAATTCCCGAGAATTCTTTCGGCACGACTATAATTACTTTTCCCCAACTCAATAGATGCCAAAGGTGCACCGCCCATCCCAGCAAATGCACTAAAAGCAGAAATCAACATAATAATAGGAAATGTAACCCCGACTCCCGTCAAAGCTACATCTCCGTATCCTTGAATGTGTCCAATATAAATCCGGTCAACTATATTATATAATACATTGATCAATTGAGCAGCTACTGCCGGAACTGCCAACGAAACCATCAGCTTCCCAAGCGGTGCCCGCCCCAACTTCTCGTCTCTTGTTTCCGTCTCCATTCTATCACCTCATCTATATTCTACCACGTGATGGTTATTCTGTAAAACAAGAAACTCGACTCCTCCTTTTTACCTTATCTCTTTCGTTTACTCAATTTAATTTAATGTTCAAATAATTTCTTCCTGATAAGGTTTTATTAAAGGCAACACTGCAAATCACAATAACTGTTCCTATTACGAACCCCCACCAGTTAAATAAAGCTGTAAGAAGCAACAATTCCAGACGCATAAATTTCAACGCATAACCAAGCTCAAAATTGGGTTGTGTATAATTTGCAACGGCCACAAATGCCATATATAACATCACTTCTGAATTAAACCATCCTGATTTTACAGAGAATTCTCCCATGACCAGACCTGCAATAACACTTAACGGTGTACTTAACATACTTGGTGTATTTAACGCCGCCAGCCGAAGACCATCTATGGCAATTTCGAGAATCAATAGTTGAAAAATCAATGGAATATTTACAGTATCTTTTACTGCCACAAAAGCAAATACCTCTGGAAGCCAGTTTAGATTCTGCATAAAAAGTAAAAATAATGGTGTCAAAAACACTGTCAGAAGAGTGATCAGACATCTGGCTGATTTAAGATATATGTTTGTCAACGTAGGAAAATAATGATCGTTGGCTTCTTCAATCATATCAAATATTGATGTTGGAAGAATCATTGCAGACGGGGAATTATCAACCAGAATTACAACTTTTCCTTCTAACAGACAGGCCGCCGCTGTATCTGGCCGCTCCGTAAACTTAAATTTAGGAAAAGGATTATACCATTTTCGTTTAAATAAACATTCAGCCAGACTCTGCTGATTCATTCGTAAATCATCCGTCTGAATACAATTCAACCGTTCAGATACATTTTTCAAAAGTTCCCGATCCACCCGGTCACTCATATAACAAAGTGCCACATCTGTCCGAGAGGCATTTCCAATCTCCATCATCTTCATCACAAGATGCGGATCACGAATCCTTCTCCGCATCAATGCAGTATTAAATACAATCGTCTCCACAAACCCATCTCTGGAACCACGCAGAGATTTATCTTTATCAGGTTCCTCCACACTTCGCGCTGGATAAGTTCTGCAATCAATCGCGATGCACGCATCATAGCCATCAATAAAAAGACATGTAACACCCGACAATATATTTTTCAATACCTGATCAAAATCCCCCAGCACATCCACTTCCACATACGGAATACATTTTCTTGAAAACTGCGTCGCATCCGCTGGCATGTCTTCCTCCTTCACATGAAAAAGAGAATCCATAATTTTCAGCATCGATTCATCCTTCGTAAATCCATCTATAAAATAAAAAGAAGACATCCGTCCTCCTATAACCATATCCCTCTGTATAATATCAAAACTTTCTTTAATCGGAAGCAGTCCATTCATATAAGAAGCATTTTCTTCCCTTGAAGCAGCTACCATCTTCATATTTGGCATATTCATTCCCCCATCTATCTCATATTCTTAAAAATAGAATGTCCGAAACATACAAAAATATGCAAATGGGTACACCACAAAATGCAATTAGGGACGTAGTCTTTTTAAAAAAGACTACGTCCCTAATTTGTACTTCCAAATCCACCATTACGTACTGTAGTAACATTATCATCCACAGTAATTCCATATTCTACGAAAATTCCCTGCATAAATCCTGTTCCAGCCGCGATTTCAACTGTTCTTTCTTCATTGGTATCGTTTGTAAGCTTGGCAAAAATATGTCCTTCATTGTCGGAATAGAAATAATCACTGTCAATAATTCCTACTGTATTATTCAATTGTAAACGATATTTAAACCCAAGCCCACTTCTTGGATAGCATTTCAGCACCCAATCTGATTCCATCTCTACACGTATTCCAGTAGGAATCTTAATCGTCTTTCCAGGTTCAAGAGTTATTGATACCGGAGCATAAAAATCATACCCTGCAGATCCGGCAGTTGCCCGTTTCGGGAGCTTAATATTATCATATATCTTCTGCAATTCTTGTTCTTCTGTTGGACCAAACGAATCTACAAATCCTTCCTGAAACTGTGCAAAACTCACTTTATAAAACTGTGCAATCCTTCTTGCCATATAATCCTGCCTCCCCTAAATTTAATAATGCCGCCGGCATTCCTGCCGGAGGCTATATCATTTACAATATGAGTCAATTTATATTATCATCTACTGATTCTTTTCGTCAACACCTAAAACATATGAGTATCAAGCTTCATTTTTAGATAAAAGAATTCTATCGTTATCCAGCTGCTTTCCGGCATTCTGTGCAAATTGATCCAGAAGATCATCTACCGTCATACTCTTACGTTCTTCTCCCGAAACATCCAGGATAATATTTCCTGCATCCATCATCAATGTCCTGTTTCCCAGTTCCAGTGCCTGATGCATATTATGGGTAACCATCAGACAAGTAATCTGCCGCTGTGCCACAATATCTTTGGTAAGCTGCAAAACCTTTTCTGCAGTTGCCGGATCCAAAGCAGCCGTATGTTCATCCAGCAGAAGAATTTTCGGAGTCACAATAGTTGCCATTAAAAGGGTAAGCGCCTGACGTTGTCCACCAGAAAGAAGTCCTACTGGTTGTTTCATTCGGTCTTCCAACCCCATATTCAACAAAGCAAGCTTCTCACGAAATCTCTTTTTATCTGAAGACCTGATCCGACTAAAATATGCGTTTTTTGAAGTCGAAGATCGAAGATATGCAAGCGCCATATTTTCTTCAATTGTCATATGGGGAGCAGTTCCTTTTAAAGGGTCTTGAAATAAATGTCCTATCACTTTACTTCTTATATATTCTTTTTGATAAGTAATGTCTTCTCCATCCAGTAAAATCAATCCTTCATCTGCCAGAAAAGATCCGGTAATTGCATTAAATAATGTAGATTTTCCAGCCCCGTTACTCCCAACAATTGTCGCAAAATCTCCACGTTTTAACTCAAGATTTACTTTGCGCAAAGCCATTTTTTCATTCACGGTCCCAGGATTAAAGGTCTTTGACACATTTCTCATAATCAGCATATTTTCACTCATTATCTCTGACCTTCCTTTCCTTTGCTTTCCTGTGCAAGAATTTCGTCAATATATTTCTGGTTTTTTACTCTGGCAGCACGTTTCGTCTGATAGAGATGGAATTGCCTTTTCAAATATGGCAGTCCAATTGCTATAGCTACAATTATTGCAGATACTAGTTTCAATGCCTCTGGAGGTACATCAAAACGAAGCGCTATTGCAACAATAAAACGATACAGACAACTTCCTAACACAACACCAAGAATACGGCACCAGATAGATCCTTTTCCAATTAAGGTCTCTCCTATGATCAAGCTTGCCAGAGCAATCGTAACCATACCGGTTCCAAGATTGATATCACAGGACTTCTGATATTGTGCCAAAAGTCCACCAGAAAGTCCTGTCAATGAATTGGATAGACAGAGTCCGATCGTAATCATCAATTTTGTATTAATACTGGATGCACGGACCATATCCGGATTATCTCCAGTCGCCCGAATAGAGAGTCCCAATCGTGTGTTTAAAAATAACGATACCAAAAAACCGATTACGATCACAATAATTGCTACAATAAGTAATGTGTACCAGGCTCCTCCAATATGCTCTTTTCCCCATGTGAAGATAGAATCACATCCAAACAAGTTAAGATTAGAGGCAAATCCCATTGCTGCAATATTAATTGTATATAATCCTGTATTTACGATAATACCGGCCAAGATGGATTCAATTCCCATCTTCGTCTGCAAAAATGCAGTTACAAAACCCGACACAGCCCCTGCACCCATCGCTGCGAATAATCCCAACACCGGATGTCCTGCTATCGTCAGTGTCGCACAGACTGCACACCCTAAAGTAAAGCAGCCATCTGTAGACAGATCCGCAATATTCAATATAGTAAATGAAATAAATAGTGCAAGTGCAACCAGCGAATAGATAAATCCAAGTTCCAAAGCGCTCTGCACAATCGACAACGTAATAATTGACCCCATAATAACCTCTATTCAAACTCTTTTGCAGTCACAGTCTCCACCACTTCTGAGCCAAGATCTTTGAATGTCTCAACAGCAATACCAACAGACTCTGCTGTCTCTGTATTAATTGTAATAATACCATCTTCCAAAGTCTCAACCGGCATCTCTGCTGGATTCTTTCCATCTACCAGAACCTCTACTGCCATATCCGCGGTTACTGTTCCAAGATTTTCATAATTTACACCATATCCGATGAATGCTCCATTTAATGCAAATGAGTCAGCTCCTGTATAGTGCGGAATCTTTGCATCCGTAAATTTCTCAAAAATAGCAAGTTCTGCTGTCATAACTGTATTATCCTGAGGAGTAAATACTGCATCTACTGTCTCTGCTACCAGTGAATCTGCCGCAGCCTGAATCTCAGCAGAAGTAGTTCCTGTCTTCTCTACATATTCCAAATTGTTTTCCTCACAGAACTTAATTGCATCTTCAATAGATCCAATAGAAGAATCCTGACTCTTATCGTATAAAAGACCAATCTTCTTTGCGTCCGGATTACCTGTCAGAATCAGATTCATAATCCCCTCTGTATCAATTGCATCAGAAGTACCTGTAATATTAGAACCAGGAGCCTCATTATCTGCCACGAGACCTGCACCCACCGGATCAGATACTGCAGAAAATACAACTGGAATCTGGTTATCTTCTGTTGCTGATTGCATAACCATTGCTGCCGGAGTTGCGATTGGAATAATGATGTCTACCTCGTCCGCAACAAGATCTGCGGCAATCTGATTCAAAACCGTAGAATCAGCCTGACCGTTAAATGTATAATCTTCATAATCAAATGTGACCCCAAGTTTCTCACCCTTGGCATCTAATTCTGCCTCGATTGCTTTTTCAATCTGATTTAAAGAAGCATCATCCACATACTGTACAATACCAACCTTGTATGTTGTATCCTCAGTCTTTGTCTCCTCTTTACTTTCAGACGTATCTTCACTTGAACTTCCACATCCTGTTACCATTGTTGCTACCATTGCAACTGTCAATAATCCTGCTAATACTTTGTTTTTCATTGTCTCATTCTCCTTTTTATGAAATTTACTTTTGCTGTTAGGAGAGAAAATTCGTGGATTACGGCACTTTCTTCAAAAAAGAAAACCGCCTCAAACTATAATGTTTGAGGCGGTAATAATATCTTATTATCGCGGTACCACTCAAATTGACGAATCGTCCACTTTTCTCATGTACTAACATACACTCCTGATTGATAACGGGTTCGGTTCCCGACAAACCATACTCTCTAAAGATTTCCGGCTGCCCTCGAAAGTCCATTCATCTATCAACTTCATACGGCAATTCCACCATCTGCCGCTCTCTTTAATGTCATTAGATAAACTACTTCTCTTTCTCATCGGTTTTTCTTATTTACAACATAACTTTAATCCAATAAAGTGCATTTGTCAAGTCAAAGTTTCTATTTTTTTTATTAATCCTTAATAACTGGAATTGGTGTATCATCTTTTGCGTCCAAATCATTAATATATTTCTTTGTTTCCCGAACCATTTCATTGGACAACAAAAGCACCGCAACAATATTTGGAATTGCCATCAATGCATTCAATGTATCAGCAATCAACCATACAAGATCAAGTGCCACTACAGGAGCAATTGCTGCTACAACGATATAAAGAATGCGATATGGGACCAGAATCTTCTTACCACCAAAATACTCTACGCAACGTTCGCCATAGTATGCCCATCCAAGAACTGTAGAATAAGCAAATGCGATAATACCTAATGTCAGAATAATTGGGCCAAGATAAGGAATCTGTGAGAACGCCATGGATGTAAGGACACCACCATTATCAATTTCATCCGCATTGATAGATGGGTTCTTCATGATTGTCGTTACCAATACAAGACCTGTCATTAAACATACAACTACTGTATCCCAGAATGTACCAGTAGAAGATACCAATGCCTGACGAACCGGATTTCTTGTCTGAGCTGCTGCTGCTGCGATAGGAGCGGAACCAAGACCAGATTCATTAGAGAAAAGACCTCTGGCAACACCAAAACGCATTGCTGCCATAATACCAGTACCTACCAGACCACCTGCTGCTGCTCCCGGTGTGAATGCAAGTTTGCAGATTGTTCCAATAGCTGGAATTATGTAATCATAATTCATAAATAAAATTATAATACATCCCAGAACATAGAAAATTGCCATGAATGGAACCAATTTTTCACATACTTTGGAAATGGACTTGATACCTCCAAAAATAACGATTGCAGTAAGGATTGCAATAACGATTCCAACTGCAACTGGAGGAATACCAAAGTTCTCATTACATACGGTTGCAATCGCATTTACCTGTGTGGCACAACCTATTCCAAAAGAAGCAAAGCCAGCAAAAATTGCAAACAACATGCCAAGCCACTTCATATTCAAACCACGATCCAGAGCGTACATTGCACCACCCTGCATACGGCCATCTTCTGTTTTTACTCTGTATTTTACAGCGATGAAAGATTCTGCATATTTCGTAGCAATACCAAATACACCTGTCAACCAACACCACAAAACAGCTCCAGGTCCTCCAAGTGCAATCGCTGTACCAACACCAATGATATTACCGGTACCAATTGTAGCTGCCAAAGCTGTTGTCAGAGCCGCAAAATTTGATACTTCACCTTCTGCTTCTGGATCCTTTGTTACTGACAGCTTAATACCTCTTGAAATTGTGTATCTCTGAATAAAGCCAGTACGGATTGTCAAAAAAACATGAGTTCCTAACAAGAGAATGATCATCGGCCATCCCCAAACCACTCCATTAATGGTGTTCACTACTGAATTAATAGCATCTAGCATATTATTCCCCCTTTTCTTCCTTTGCTTTTCATATGCACTTTTTTGTAAACATTCTGATAAATCGAAAAGAGTATCGGCATGTTCGTCGGTACTCTCTTGTATATCACCTGTTTATATTTTACCTCATTGTATTTAAAATATCAATAATTGTTACGAAATTGACATTTAATTTTTTGCAAATACAGAATTATAAAGATTATTCTTCGTTTTTATCATCCTAAACCAAGCCAAAATGTTTATATGTGTGAATTTTCTGACGTTTTGACATGAAAGGACAAAATTATGTCGTTGGCGGTTCTACTTTGACTTTAACCAGATTATTTGCCGCCTTTTGAATACTATCACGATATATAACATTATCATAACGTTTTATCTGCACTTTCGTTATTCCCATTTGCTTCGCTACTTGTCTGGAATCTGCGCCATAAGAAAACATTGTAACTCCACAAGTATTCCGTATACTTTCCGCACTATAGCAAGGAATTCCAGCTTTCTTTGCATATTTTTTCATTAATCGACTAATGTACATCGGATTTAGTTTATTTCCACGACTATTATAGAATAAAAACGTATTCTCTTTTCGTTCATTGATATAACACTCAATCACTCGAACTGCATCCTCTGGAATAAAACTTTTTTCTCTGCGATCTATTATAGATACATATACTCCGTTTTCATATATAACAAAGTCTTCCGGTTTAAGCTCTACAATTTCCGTAGAAGTAAGACCGACCCGATAAAGCAATACAATAATACAATATGCCATACTGTTTTCTTCTGCAGCCAAAAGGAGTCGGTCTATATGTTCCAAAGGAACAGCTTTAACATGTTTTTCCTGCTTCGCCACCACCTTCAAATATGGATAATAATAATCTCGATAATCCTTATCTATCCCGTATTTTTCATGGTTTTCGTACACATACTCAGCAAAAGAATGTAATTCCCGAAACTTTTTTGCCATCGTTCCAGGTCTTAATGCTCCTTTGTTAACTTTATTCTGCAACACAGCAAAATATTCTTTCACTTCTACTTCTCTTATCTCAAAAAAATCTTTTTGAAAATAGTTCATAATTTCACGTATATCGGTCCGATAAGAGGCTTCTGTTGTAATACTTTTAAAATGTGCCTTAAAATCATTCCAAATCCCTTGACTGAATAAATTCTCTTGATTCATACTTATTGTTCTCTCCTTCCCTGATTGATTATATCCGCGAAGCGGAACTTATGATATGTTATAAGTATAATTCATACTATAACATTTATGATTTTTTTTTAAGTATGCAATTTTGCAACTGCATACTTAATTCTTATCTCTTTTGACTATTTCCAATTTTTCAGGCTTGGAATCAACACACCTCCCAGGCTGTTTCCCAACGTCATAATTATCAGATAAACAATTGTTTTTAACGACCATGCTCCTGCAATACTAAAATAAAACATATTAGCAATACAATGTTCAAATCCACTTAATATAAAAACACTGACACAGATAAACAAAATCAGAGGATTCTCTTTCTCCTTAAATCCATCTACAGCAATATACATTAAAATACCACAAAAAATGGCAAGCAGGAAAATACTCAACGGTTCATCTGCCAGCTTCGTCTCACAGATACCGACTGCATTTTCACGGATCCCCTGAATCCTTGTATTTAAAACTGCCACTGCCCCAATCCAGGTACCTGCCAGATTACCAAGCCAAGTAATAGCCAGAAGGCCCAGATATTCTATCTTGTCGCTCTGAACAACCAGATATCCGACCTTTCCTGTGTAAAGAAAGAGACCATTTAACACAATAGCATACAATCCTACAGCAAATAACAGGGATCCAATAATTTTATTATCCACAGATAAATATACTGTTCCACCAATTGAAATTGCAAGTCCTGCTCCTATAGCCAACAAAAACATCTTAATATTCTTCTTCATCTTCTCCTCCTACACCCCAATTAGGAAAACTGACGATTTCTTTTCAATTCTCTTTTTACAAATTGTTCTAAAATGGTGTTCCCATGAGATCATACGGTGTTACCTGATATACATAATAATTCAGCCAGTTCGTATAGAGATTATTTGCCGTTGCCCTCCATGTCAACAATGGTTTATTCTCCGGATTATCATCTTTGTAATAATTTTTCGGTATTTCAATTGGAAGACCTTTACTCAAATCTCTCTTATATTCTCCGTCAAGTGTAACTCTGTCATATTCTGGATGTCCCATCACAAAGATCTGGCGGCCGTCCTGGGCCATAGCAAGGAACAGACCGGCTTCTTCTGACTCCGCAAGTACAGTTAATCTCTTATCTGCGCGGATTTTATCCATCGGTACCTCTGTATGGCGAGAATGCGGTGCCAAAAAAACATCATCAAAACCTCGAACTAATGGAATCTTCCGATTCAAAACTTTATGCCAGAACACACCAAACACCTTTTTATCCATCTGTACTTTATCAATTCCATAATGATAATAAATTCCTGCCTGTGCTCCCCAACAAAGATGAAGTGTTGATGTCACATTTTTTTTCGTCCATTCCATAATTTCTGTTAATTCATCCCAATAATCAACTTCTTCAAATGGAATCTGCTCTACAGGCGCACCAGTAATGATAAAACCATCAAATTTCTGATTCTTAATTTCTTCGAATTTTTGATAAAATTTGTTCAAGTGACTTACGGATGTATTCTTAGCCTGATGACTTGAAACCATCACAAAAGTAACGTCCACCTGCAACGGCGTATTAGACAGCGATCTTAATATCTGAAGTTCTGTATCCTCTTTTAGAGGCATCAGATTTAAAAGTCCGATCTTAATTGGGCGGATATCCTGATGCGTCGCCCGGTGTTCATCCATCACGAATATATTTTCACTTTCCAGTATCTCTTTTACCGGAAGATCATTTTGAACTCTAATTGGCATAATACTTATTCCCCTTTTTCTTTCTTTTCTTCATTTATCGCCATTCTCTGCTCTTCTGAATGGCAGTAATTTCCTTCGTCATCAACGTAGCTCATAGCATCATAATACTTAGATTCTTCTGGCAATTTCTTCCGCTCCAGTCGATAATTAATAATCATCTCCGCAATGTAATAGATAACTGCAAATGTAGGAACACCCATAATCATTCCTACGAATCCGAACAATCCTCCCCCAAGAAGAATTGCCACGATAACCCAAAAAGCCGATAATCCTGTAGAATTTCCCAATATCTTCGGTCCCAGGATATTCCCATCAAACTGCTGCAGTAACAAAATAAAAATAATAAAATAAATTCCCTTGACTGGATCCACCAACAGAATTAAGATTGCACTTGGAATCGCACCAATATATGGTCCAAAAAATGGAATCACATTGGTAACTCCGACAATTACACTGACCAGAACCACATAAGGCATCTTCAATATGCTAAGAACTATAAAACATAATACTCCAATAATCGCCGAATCAATAAGTTTCCCAATAATAAATCCACCAAATATCTCATTACCTTTTGTAGTCAGATGAAGTATCATGTTCGCATGTCTTGGAGAAAAAACAGCATAGACACACTTTTTTGTCTGACGTGTAAATAGTTCTTTACTAAATAGCAGATAGATAGATATAATTACTCCGATCAATGCATCAAACAATTCACTTAGAAAATTAATCATTCCTACGGTCAAATTCGACATGAATGCATTCACCTTATCTAAAAAGTCGGTCTTCAACCAGTTTAGAAACATATCAGTTCCTTCTTGTATCCCTGTCTTGACTAATTTTGATGTAGTAGAATCGTTAAATTTCACGTCACTAAGTTCATTTACCAATTCGGTCAACTGTCTTGGCAATGTAAAAATCAAATTCCGAATACTTGAATATAACTCCGGCAACAACAGATTACACAATGTCACAATTAGCACAACCATCAAGACCAGCGACACAAAAATACCAACACCACGCGAAATCTTCTCTGCTTTTTCACGTTTCTTTATGTATCTTTCCAAAGCAGGCACAAGGTATTTATCAATTTTTCTAACAATTGGATTCAACAGATATGCAATCACGCAGCCATATACCACCGGCTTCAAAACTCCGAAAACAGTCAGAAAACCATCCGAAAGATTCGTTAGTCTTAATAATACAAAATAAAATATAAGGCTGGCCGCAATCACAAGAAAATATGACATTCCCCTGCTAAACTGCTGGCGCAGCTTGGAAGGTCCTCTTCCTCCAATCTTTGGTCTGCTGGAATAATAAGCCTGTCCACTTGAACTTTTCGACTTTTCCTGTTCCTCTTTTTTTGGCTCTTCTTCCATGTTCATTCTATCATCCTCTTCCCTACGCAGATAAAATAATTATACCCTTTGCGCAAATCCTCGTCAACTAAAAAAGGGAAGCTCAACGCTTCCCTTTCCCTTTTAACATCCACACTTGAAAGTGGCACATTCTGTCTGTTCGCACTGACAAGCATCGCTTCCTTCTACACTGATCTTTCCGGCATGACATTTACATTCGTCATTATACATACATTCAGTTGCCTTACAATCAATATCACTTTTCGAAGAAGCTTCTCCTGTTACATTGCTGTAAGAATCTCCCTTACGTTCTTCAAAACTATCACAACAGGTCTCTTCTGAACGCTTCGCAGAATTTCCTCCCACCACAATGCTGTCCAAATCACAATAGAAATTCTTGTTATGAGTACATGTCTGTACTGTACATTTTAATTCTGGCATAATCTTACCTCCTAAATATTATAAAATATCATGGTATATTATGCCCTGTTTTCTAAGCTTTAACCGTCTGTTTAGTCCTCTTTTACAACTTCACGCTGTGTCTTGGAATCAATCTCCTCTTTGATATCTTTGATAAATGCTCCAATCTCTTTCTGACCTTCATCACCAGCAAAACGACTTCTTACAGATACCAGATTCTGTTCTTCTTCCTTTGCGCCTACTACCAGCATATAAGGAATCTTATTCATCTGTGCCTCACGGATCTTGTAACCGATCTTCTCAGCTCTTTCATCAATCTCAGCACGGATTCCTGCAGCTTCCAGTTCAGCCAGCACTTTCTGTCCATATTCCAGATGTTTCTCTGAAATTGGAAGTACTTTTACCTGTACCGGCGCAAGCCAGGTTGGGAACGCTCCTGCAAAATGTTCGATCAGAATACCGATAAAACGCTCGATAGAGCCAAATGCAACACGGTGAATCATGACCGGACGATGCTTTTCTCCATCTGCGCCTGTATATTCCAGATCAAAACGCTGTGGCATCTGCATATCAAGCTGAATTGTACCACACTGCCAGGTTCTTCCAATGGAATCTTCCAGGTGGAAATCAATCTTCGGTCCATAGAAAGCTCCATCGCCTTCATTTACAACATAATCAAGTCCAAGATCATCTAATGCACCTTTCAGACCTTCTGTAGCCATTTCCCAATCTTCATCACTTCCCATGCTGTCTTCTGGACGAGTAGAAAGCTCTACGTGATATTTAAATCCAAAAAGGCTGTAAACTTCATCAATCAATCCTGCAACACCCTTAATCTCATCACGGATCTGATCCGGAGTCATAAAGATATGTGCATCATCCTGTGTAAAGCAGCGTACACGGAATAATCCATGAAGCGCTCCAGATTTTTCATGTCTGTGTACCAGACCAAGTTCTCCTACACGAAGCGGAAGATCCTTATAAGAACGAGGTTCTGATTTGTAGACCAGCATTCCTCCAGGACAGTTCATCGGCTTCACTGCATAATCTTCCTCATCGATTACAGTCGTATACATATTATCCTTGTAATGATCCCAGTGTCCTGAATTCTCCCAGAGATGTCTGCTTAATATAATCGGAGTAGAGATCTCAACATAACCATTCTTCTTATGAAGATCTCTCCAGTAATCCAACAATGTATTCTTAAGAACCATTCCTTTTGGCAAGAAGAATGGGAATCCCGGTCCCTCATCACACATCATGAATATTCCAAGTTCTCTTCCTAATTTTCTGTGATCACGCTTCTTTGCTTCTTCCATCATGTGCAGATAATCATCCAAATCTGCTTTCTTTGGATAAGATATACCATAAATTCTGGTCAGCATCTTATTCTTTTCATTTCCTCTCCAGTAAGCGCCAGCCAGACTTGTCAGCTTAAATGCCTTCACATTCTTTGTTGACATCAAATGAGGTCCTGCACAGAGATCTACGAACTCTCCCTGCTGATAGAAACTGATTTCCTCTCCTTCTGGAAGATCTTCAACCAATTCCACTTTATATGGTTCATCTTTTTCTTTAAAATATGCGATTGCTTCTTCTCTGGATTTTGTAAATCTTTCGATTGGCAGAGCTTCTTTCACAATCTTCTTCATCTCAGCTTCAATCTTTTCCAGATCTTCTGCCACAAATGGAGTTTCTCTGTCCAAATCATAATAGAATCCATTGTCAATAGATGGACCAATGGCGAGTTTTGTCTCAGGATAGAGACGTTTGATTGCCTGTGCCATAATATGGGATGTAGTATGCCAGAATGCACCTTTTCCATCCTCTGAATCAAATGTTAAAAGTTCCAATTCACAGTCTTCAGAAATCTCTGTTCTCAGATCTACGATATCTCCATTGACCTTTGCACAAGTTGCTGCTCTTGCCAATCCTTCACTGATATCTTTTGCAATGTCAAGCACTGACATGCTTGCGGCATATTCTTTTGAAGAACCGTCTTTTAATGTGATTTTCATGTTTTTACCCTCTCTTTTCTTAGTATTGCAAGCTATTTATTTTTATGGTTTTCTAAACCTTTTGCAAACATATTATGGAAATCCAGGCATGCCCGTTTTAGAGACAGTGGTTTCCCTTCTCGATTCAGGAAACAATGTCTTGTGAATCCTCGACAGCACACCATCTGTGTCTTGGAAGAAATCACTTCATATCCTACCGTCAACTTGACTCCATTATATTCCTTAACAAAAGTCTCTATTGTAACGGTATCGCCAAAATGAACCATTCTAAGATACTCAGCCTCCACCGATAAGACCGGACTTATGATCCCTTTCTCTTCCATCTGATCATATCCCATGCCCATCTGCTCCATATAGTCTGTCCGTGCTTCCTCGAACCAGCGAATATAATTGGAATGATGCACAATTCCCATCTGATCAGTTTCATAATATTGCACCTTATGTTGATAAGGTTTCCATTCATCCATTCTTACACCTTCTATTTTATTTAAAATAAATTCTTTCGCAATCTGGATGTTCTCCGGACCACCCAGTCGGCTGCATTGTTCCGATTCGATACATATCCTCTGAAGTAATTATAAAATCAAAAACATCCTGATTCTGTTTCATACGTTCATATGATGAAGCCTTAGGAAGTGGTATCACATTTCTCTGAATCGCATAACGAATACAAATCTGTGCCGAAGAAACTCCATACTTTTCTGCAAGTTCAACAAGCAATGGATGCTCCAACACTCTTGTTCTTCCCAAAGGACTCCATGCCTGCACAAGAATTCCTTTTTTCTGACAATAATCTAACGTCATCTCCTGCGTATGTCCCGGATGAAATTCAATCTGATCAACAGCCGGACGAATCTGCGTATTCTGAAGAAGATTTTCCAGATGATGCGGCAGAAAATTGCTGACACCAATCGCCTTAATCCTTCCTTCCCGGTATAATTCCTCCATTGCCTGCCAGGTCTCAATATCCAACTGCTTCCAGTCTTGATATCCTGCCTCTGGCAATGGCCAGTGAATCAGATACAAATCCAGATAATCCGTCTGCAGCTTTTCAAGCGAAGATTCAAAAGCTTTTTTCACATTGTGATATCCCATATCACCCTTCCATAACTTAGACGCCAGAAAAAGCTCTTCTCTTTTCACTCCTGTCTCCCGGATTGCCTCTGCAAGATATTCCTCATTCTGGTAAAATGAAGCCGTGTCAAAATATCGGTAACCAGATTCTATCGCTAATCGAATACCCTTTGCGCCACATCCGTCAGATGATTTATATGTGCCAAATCCAACACACGGAATCTTGACCCCATTATTCAATTCATAACAATCATAAATGCTTTTCATATTGATTACCCTTTACTCAAAGTTTCTTATAGAATAAAAAATCCCTTACAGCATCAGCTGTAAGGGACGAGTCATTCTCTTCTCGCGGTTCCACCCTGCTTGCCCTGGCATCAAATACCAAGACCACTTTATTACTGATGATAACGGAATCACCGGACTGTTTTGCAGTCACTCAGAGGTAGTTTTCAGAAGGTTCCTAAATAAGAAGCTTTCAGCCAATGACTTCTCTCTCTGCTATTTATTTCCCAGCTTACTCGTCTCATCAACGTATTTTCCATATATGAAAACATTATAACACGGTCATTTTCTTTGTCAAGATAATATCCACATCTTCCACACGGCGAAAAATTCCCGGGTCATATAATTTAGAAGCAACACTGGGTGACAGCTTGCAGCTATCGGACATGGGTGTTGATAGCCGAGCTTTCTCGCATAACGTAAGGCGCGATACATATGAAAATTATTCGAGACAATTCCTATCTCATCTTCCATACATTCTATGTACTGAGAAGATAACTTTAAATTCTCTTTTGTTGTCCTCGACTGATCTTCCAGAATGATTCGATTTTGCTCGATTCCACATGAGATTAAGTATCCCGCCATAGCTTCCGCTTCTGACACTTCTTCTCCTTTTCCTTTTCCGCCGGAGACAATCACTCTGGTATCTGGATGTCTTTCCAGATATTCTTGTGCCTTATCAAGCCTGCGTTTCAGAGAATCCGTAATACTTCTCCCTTTCACCTGTGCACCCAGGACAATCAGACAAGAAACTTCTTTTCGTGTCCTTGGGAACATGCCTGTTACAATGATTCCTTCTGTAACAATAAACAGAAGCATGAAACATGTCAGGATCTCCCAGACCATCTCCTGCACTTCAAAACTGCTTGCCAGACACCAGCATAAGATCATCAGAATCCCTGTCACCAACCAGAATCTTGAAAACGTTGAATTCCATTTTCTTAATACAATACACAAAAGTATATAGTACGTCAGACATAATATTCCCAAAACTAAAAACATTATTTACCACAACACTTCTTATATTTTTTACCAGAACCACATGGACACGGATCGTTACGTCCAATCTTCTTCTCTTTACGAATCGTACCTGATTCTTTCTGTTCTTTATAAAGTTTCTTTAACTCTTCCTCGGAATAAATATCTTTCCACTGTGGAAGTTCATACAGCCAGTCAGCCTTTGCAGCTACCATGTTTTTATATAATTTTTCTTTGTCAAATGCCAGACTTACTACTGTATCCTCATCCATTGTCTCGATTGGATTCGCTTCTTTCAGGCTTTCATTGATTCCATCCAGGAAACCAACCATAGTCAATACTTCCTGACCATACTTTTCAGCTAATTCCTTGACTGTTCCCTTTACTTCTTCATCTGGATTCGACAGAAGCTGTTCATAGATTTCTTTTTCAATTTGAAAATAAGTCCCCCAGAATTTCTGAAGCTGTCCTCTGTCAGCTTTTTCATTATAAGCAATATCTTGCCATTGTTCTAATAATGTACGACTCATATTTTCTATACTCCTTTGTATTCATTTGCAATTTTCTCTTGCTCTTTATATAATATACTAAAGTCTTGAAAAGATGTAAAGGATGATTCTTATGAAAAAAGTAAAACGTATTCTGTCCGCTATTGGTGCAATTCTACTTTTTAGCATGTATGCCAGTACGCTCTTGTTCGCGCTGATTGACCATTCTGCCTCCAAAGGTATGTTAAAAGCGTCTATTGCCTGCACTATCATATTCCCAGTGCTTCTCTATGCTTACACGCTTGTCTATAAACTTACAAAAGACAATTCGGCAGATATCGAAGACGCTGAACAAACAGATGAATCTGTAGCCTCCGGCCACAACCAAAATTAAGAAGAGACAGGTCCTCCAATTCGACCTGTCTCAGCTTTTATCCTTATACATATAATTCTGCCAGAACCATTGCATGATCCTCTTTTGCAATTCCTCCCCATCTTTTGTTTTGCTCATTTTCTCTGACTTTTTTTCTTTTCGTAAGGTATTCCTCCATCGATATTACCTCTGGGTAGTTTTCTTCTCTTTTTTGTCGCATCGTAATACCTCCATTCTGTTATTCATACTCACGCCTTATTATTATATTGGTACTCATCCTAAAATATGCCTTCTTTTTACAATTTCAATTCTCTTTTATTCTATCTGATAAATGTGTCTGGGATGTGGATGAAACCTAAAATATTTATTAGAGATTTCTTAAGTGGGAATTTAGATGAGTTAGTT
>NZ_JBNPOQ010000031.1:0-18626 GCF_050315235.1 Bariatricus sp. SGI.019
ATACTATGAAAGGAGGAATGCATATGAAGAAATATGTGATGGCGCTGGACCAGGGAACCACAAGTTCCAGATGTATTTTATTTGATCATCAGGGACACATCTGCAGTATGGCACAGAAGGAGTTTCGGCAGATATATCCGGCACCAGGATGGGTAGAACATGATCCCATGGAAATCTGGTCTTCCCAACTGGCGGTTGCAGCTGAAGCAATCAGTAAGATTGGTGCTACGGGTACGGAGATTGCGGCAATTGGAATTACGAATCAGCGCGAAACAACTGTGGTCTGGAATCGCCATACGGGACTTCCGGTCTATAATGCAATTGTATGGCAGTGCAGGAGAACCGCAGAAAGCATTGAAAAATTGAAGAAGGATGGATTTTCTGAATATGTACATAACACAACTGGATTAATACCGGATGCATATTTTAGTGCGTCAAAAGTTGCATGGATTCTTGATAACGTGGAAGGAGCAAGGGAAGAAGCAGAAGCTGGAAATCTGATGTTTGGAACGATTGATACATGGTTAATTTGGAATCTAACAAAAGGAACCGTTCATGTCACAGACTATACGAATGCGTCCAGAACTATGATGTATAATATCCATGATCTTTGCTGGGATGAAAAGATACTGGAATATTTTCATATTCCAAAGTCTATGCTGCCAAAAGTACGTCCATCCAGTTATGTGTATGGATATACGGAAACAAGCGTGTTAGGGGGAAGTATTCCGATTACAGGTGCAGCAGGTGATCAACAGGCAGCTCTGTTTGGACAATGCGGATTTTCAGCAGGAGAGGTGAAAAACACATATGGTACAGGTTGCTTCTTGTTGATGAATACCGGTGAGAAGGCTGTAACTTCAGACAATGGGCTGTTAACTACAATTGCAGCAAATGCAGGGGAAAAGATTCAGTATGTTCTGGAAGGAAGTGTGTTTGTTGCTGGGGCTGGAATACAGTGGCTTCGCGATGAGATGCGTATGATAAAAAATGCGGCACAATCTGAGGAATATGCTGTATCGGTAAAAGATACCAATGGGGTCTATGTTGTGCCGGCATTTACGGGAATGGGTGCTCCTTATTGGAATCAATATGCAAGAGGAACAATCGTTGGTGTTACAAGAGGATGTAGTAAAGAGCATTTTATTCGGGCGGTTCTTGAATCTATGGCATATCAGACAAGAGATATTCTGGAAGTCATGAAGAAAGAATCAGGCGTAGATATTACCAGTCTAAAGGTAGATGGCGGTGCTTCTATGAATAACTTCCTAATGCAGTTTCAGGCAGATATATTAGATGTAGAAGTGCTGCGTCCGGAATGTGTAGAGACAACTGCACTGGGAGCAGCGTATCTTGCTGGAATTGCAGTGGGATATTGGAAAAATGTAGATGATGTTCTTGAAAACTGGGCACTTTCCAAGACGTTTGTTCCACAGATTGAAGAAGAAGAAAGAGAAAAGATACTGAAGGGATGGACAAGAGCTGTGAGAGGTGCTTTAGCATGGGCTGATGAAAAACATTGATTTTCGGACAATTATTACAAAAAGATTGACATAAAGGATGAAAAGAGATACAATTTAAACAAATAACAAAGACGAGTGACAATTATTGTATGAGAAGCGGAGACACAATAATCTTTTTAAGAGTATTGTGTCTTTTTTATGTTTTACTTTACGGGGAATATTTGGTATCACTAAAAGAAGGCTCATTACAATTAATCATTTTTTCTACATTTTCGATGACGGGGTCACGGGAATGTTGAATATATATCATTTCCACAAAATGGTCTTTAGAAATCTATAGTATAACATTTATAAGACTTTTATGGGGGGAAATGGCACAAAAGCAGAGGAGGAGATCAGAATGAGAAAAAAGATGACTGCAAAGAAATGGACAGTGGTTGCCTTGATTATCTGTTTAATCAGTATGATTGGCACATCGTTTGTTCAGACATGTAACCAGAAAATAAAAATTAAAAGTATGAAATGGGAAAGCCCACAAGGATGTCTTCTGAGCGCAGATTTGTGGATTCCGCCAAATGCAACGGCTGATACTCCGGCACCTTGTATTATTACTGTCGAAGGGTGGTACAATAATAAAGAGATGCAGGATATGTATAATGTTGAGTTGTCTAGACGTGGTTATGTTGTACTTACACTAGATATGCATGGACATGGCAATTCAGAAGCACTACCGTCAGATCGTTTGTATGAAGGAGCAGTTGGTGTGGATGCAGCAGTACAACTTGCAGCAACGCTTCCATATGTGGATGTGGAAAAAATTGGTGTTACTGGGCATTCTAGTGGCGGAACAGCTGCAAATATGGCGGTGGCAATTGATAATGAGCGCGAGAATCCATTAATTGCATGTGTACTTGAGCAGGCAGGTGACTGGCAAGATGACACAGGCGGAGACCACAGTGGTGATTATGGAAGCAGAAGTGTTGGGATTATCGCCAGTGAATATGATGATTTTTATTTCGGAACCTACGATGAAGAAGGTAATATGTTGACAACTCCAAAACAATTCATGAAGACAGATGGAGCAAAGAAGTTCCTGAACTTCAATGAAGAACCGAACAGTGGGTTTGAGGCAGAAGCAGGCAAATATTATACGAAGGATTTTGATGGAAAAGAATCTATTCGTGTAATTTATCGCCCGACCTGTATTCATCCAGCAGTGACAATTTCATCTGAATGTGCGGGATATGCGATAGACTTCTTTGAAAAAACGCTTGGTGCGCCACATCCATTAGCAGCTACTAATCAGATATGGCAGTGGAAAACCGCATTTAATACACTTGGACTTGTTGGATTCTTCTTGTTTGTTATCTTCTTTACATTGGCAATGTTGGATACCGAATATTTTAAGACTTTGAATGCGAATGGAGAGGTCCAGCCGGTAGCGGTGACAAATAGACAAGGAAAAGCATGGTTCTGGGGCAGTACGATTGCATCGGTAATTTTTTCTGGTGCATGTTTCCTGTTCTGTATTGAAAAAGTATACTCGAATACGACAGAATTCTTTAGTCAAACTGGACCTCTTACTATAGGTGCGTGGTCTGCTGCATGTGGGTTGTTTGCGATTCTGCTTATGGTGCTTTCTTATCAGATGTATGGAAAGAAAAACGGTGTATCCCTGCGAGAAAGTGGTGTGTTAATATCTAGGACTGAAGTATGGAAGACATTGCTTTTAGGTCTTCTGGTGGTGGGTGTGTCAATTCTTATAGTGTTCTGTGGTGCATATTTCTTTAAGGCTGACTTCAGAATATGGATATTGGCAATTAAAGCTTTTGATGCGGATAAAGTTGTAATCGCGCTGAGGTATCTGCCAATGTTCCTGTTGTTCTATATGGCGCATTCTGTATCAATGAATTGTTTCAATTATAATACGATCGGAGGTAAGAAGGGAAATACAGTACTTCTTTGCTTTGCCAATTCTCTGGCACCAATTGTATTGACAGCGGCACAATATATTTATTTCTATGTAACAAGTCGTCAGTTGTTTGGACTTAGTGAAGGCGAAAGAATAGCCCCGATCTGGTTGATACCTATTATATTCATTTTGTTTGGTGCGGCATTGATGTCAAGAATTGTATATAAGAAAACGCGAAATCCATATATTGCTGGATTAATCAATGCAATGCTCATAACGATTATCAGCTGCTCTAACACATTTACAACATTAAGTGCTGGATCTATGATTTGTACAACATTCTAGAAGGGAAAATCAATAAAGAAAATTTTTAGTGTAGAACAGGGAGAGTGGGCTTTAAAGCTTGCGCTCCTTGTTTTGATGTCGAAGGAAAAGAAGAACTGGTAAATCATTGACTTTCCAGATATTAGTTGATACAATGTGGATGCTAAAAGAATTAGTCCTTTGCCGTAAGGCGAAGGGCTTTTTAATGTTTTGCATCTGGAGGAATATCGAGAATGAGAGAAAAACTATTTTCAGATAAAGTATTTTGGGGTAAACTTTTACATCTAGCCGCGCCGATTGCCTTACAAAATCTGATGCTGGCGTCGGTGGCCGCAGCCGATGCACTTATGCTTGGGCGTGTGACTCAGAATTCTATGTCAGCAGTGTCTTTGGCAACACAGATTCAGTTTGTTCAGAATATGGTGCTGATGGCAATTGTATCTACGATTGTAATTTTGGGTGCGCAGTATTGGGGAAAGAAGGATACAGATACGGTAAATGATATCTTTTGTATTGGACTTCGTCTGAGTGTAGCGGCATCTTTTATCTTTTTCATTGGATGTATCTTTTTTCCGCGTTATCTGATGATGATATTTACGAATGAAGAAGCTTTGATTGTCATTGGAATACGATACCTGAAGATCGCAGGATGGTCTTATCTGTTGACGGGAATCTCTCAGTGCTATCTTGCAATCATGAAAGTCAGTGAGCATGCTGGACAAACGGCACTTGTCAGTTCTGGTGCGGTTATTATTAATATTGTACTGAATGCAGTATTTATCTTTGGTTTATTTGGAGTACCGGTAATGGAAGCGCAAGGGGCAGCACTTGCAACTTTGATTTCGAGAGTGATTGAACTATCTTGGGTGGTCATTGTTTCCTATCGAAAAGGATATATTCATCCGAAATGGAACCGGCTGTTTAAAAGAAACCGTTTGCTGTCAAAAGATTTCCGAAAGTGTGTACTTCCGCTTCTGGGGGCAAGTCTCTTTTGGGGAGTCGGGTTCACTTCTTATTCGGCGTTTATGGGGCATCTTGGGACGGACGCGACTGCTGCCAATTCCATTGCAGCAGTGGTCAGGGATCTGGTGTGCTGCCTGTGCAATGGTCTTGCCAATGGAGGGGGAATCCTTGTAGGTAATGAACTTGGTGCAGGGCACCTGGAACGGGGGAAACAATATGGAGATCGGCTGGTAAAGATTGCATTTTTAACTGGCTTTTTGTCTACTGTAATTATGCTTGCGGTAACGCCATTTGTCACGAGATTTGTGAAGATGACAGATCAGGCGAGCTGGTATCTGGTCGGAATGATGATTATCATGGCATTTTACATGATCGGGCGTACTGTGAATACGATTATCATCAATGGCATCTTTTCGGCTGGAGGAGATACGATCTTCGATATGTACAGTCTGGCTGTCTGTATGTGGGGAATTGCCGTTCCACTGGCGGCAGCAGGGACATTTTTCCTGCATTGGCCAGTGTTGGTAGTATATGCATGTACTTGCCTTGATGAAGTTGGTAAGATTCCGTGGGTCATGTACCATTATCGCAAATACATATGGGTTAAGGATCTGACAAGAGAGTGGTAGTGCCAGGGGGATTACCTGCTCCCAAGCTGCCAGAATGCAACAGCACTGGCGGCGGCGACATTCAGAGAATCTACGCCGTGAGACATGGGAATCTTCACAGTATAATCACAGTCGGCAATGGTGCTGGCGGCAAGTCCATCACCTTCGGTTCCGAGAATGATAGCCAGTCTTTCTTCTGCCATCAGTTCTGGATGATCGATGGAGACGGAGTGATCACTTAGCGCGAGGGCTGCCGTTTTATAGCCGGAGGCTTTGAGATTATGAATTGCAGGCTGCGGCCATTCGGATTCTTCCTGCCCGAGAAATGTCCATGGAATCTGGAACACACACCCCATGCTGACACGAATGGCGCGGCGGTATAATGGGTCGCTGCATGCAGGGGTCAGAAGAACCGCATCCATATTCAAAGCGGCAGCCGAGCGAAAGATTGCACCGATATTGGTGGGATTCATTACATTTTCCAATATGGCAATCCTGTGGGCATCCCTATAGATAGACGAAGCTTCCGAAAGCTTTGGCCTGCGCATAAGACAGAGTGCACCCCGAGTCAGATTGAATCCGGTCAGCTGTGTCAGGACATCAAAATCGGCGGTATATACGGGTATATCGCCACAGCGTTCAATGATAGATCGAGCTTCACCAGCGATGTGCTTTCGTTCCAGAAGAAGTGAAACAGGAACGCATCCTGCATCCAGGGCGCGTTCAATCACTTTAGGACTCTCAGCAATGAAGAGTCCTTTTTCTGGTTTATCCCGGTTTAACAGTTGTCGTTCTGTGAGTCGAGCGTAAGGATCTAACTCGGGTGCATGAAAATCGGTAATTTCTATGATATGTGGCATAACAAACTCCTTAAAAATGGTATAGGGATATTATAGCTGTTTTGTGACATATACGCTATAATAAAATAACAGAAGCGCCTATTTTAGGCGCTTCCTTTGGCTATAGATTTATTTGGACAGATGCCAGATATCCCGATTGTATTCTTCAATGGTTCTGTCGGATGAGAAGAATCCGGCTTTGCTGATATTAATTAGTGTGCGGCGTGCCCAGTCAAGCGGGTTGGCTGCGTAATCCGCAATTGCCTGATTCTTACGAACGACATATGCATTGAAGTCTGGCAGAGTCTGGAACCAGTCTTTGCCGCATAGTTCATTGCGAAGGCGAACCAGATTCTCTTCCTGACCGATGTTCAGCATTTTCTCAGAGGTCAGGAAATCAATGGCTCTTTTGATGTTCGGATCGGCTTCGTACCATTCATGGGCAGAATAGTCTCCATTAGCGTATCTTCGGATGACCTGATTACTGCTCTGACCGAAAATATAGATGTTGTCGTTGCCGACAGCCTCTGCAATCTCTACATTAGCTCCGTCCATGGTTCCAAGGGTAAGAGCGCCATTCAGCATGAACTTCATGTTTCCGGTACCGGAGGCTTCTTTGGAAGCAAGACTGATCTGTTCGGACAGATCACATGCCGGTATCATCATCTCGGCAGCAGTCACGTTATAATTTTCGATAAACACAATATGAATCCAACTGGAGACTTCTGGATCATTTTCAAATAGCCTGGACAGAGTAAGCAATGCGTGGATGATATCCTTTGCCAATGTGTAAGCAGGTGCCGCTTTTGCACCAAAAACAGCCGTGATTGGTGCAGTTGGCAGATGACCAGATTTGATTTCAAAGTACTGATGAATCAGATACAAAAGATTCAGCTGCTGACGTTTGTATTCATGAAGTCTCTTGGACTGGATGGTGAATAAGCTGTCGGGATTGACTTGAATGTCCTGCTTCTGTTGCAGCCATTTTGCAAATGCAATCTTATTATCCTTTTTTATCTGCATGAGTTCGCGCAGTACTTTTTCATCATCAACGAACCTGGCAAGCTTTTCAAGTTCGGAAGCATCCTGCTTAAATCCTGGTCCAATCAGATTTTCGATAAATGCTGTCAGTTCAGGGTTGCATTTGATAAGCCAGCGGCGGAAAGTGATTCCGTTTGTTTTGTTGTTGAATTTTTCTGGGTACAGGTTATAAAAATGATTCAGTTCACTATTCTTTAAAATCTCGGTGTGTAATGCGGCAACACCATTCGTACTATGGGAAAAATGGATATCCATATTTGCCATATGTACCTGCTGATATTCGTCAATGATGGCAACGGATTTGTCATCGGTTCTTTCCTGGATGATTGTATCCAGCTTTTTGATGATTGGCACCAACTGAGGAACAACTGTCTCCAGATAAGTTTCCGGCCATTTTTCCAGGGCTTCTGCAAGGATTGTATGGTTCGTGTAAGCGCAGACATCTGTGACGATGGCGACTGCTTCTTCGAATTCAATTCCTTTTTCTTCCAGGAGACGAATGAGTTCTGGAATGACCATGGATGGGTGAGTGTCATTGATCTGGATTGCTGCATAGTCAGCAAGATCGTGGAGGTTGCTTCCGCGTTCCATACATTCTTCGAGAATGAACTGAGCTCCGGCACTGACCATCAGGTATTGCTGGTAGATGCGAAGCATACGTCCTGCATCATCGCTGTCATCTGGGTAGAGGAACAGTGTAAGATTCTTGGCAATATCCGTCTTGTCAAATGAGATTCCCTCGGCAATGATGGAATCGTCGATGGTGTCGAGGTCAAAAAGATTTAACTGGTTCGTACGTCCATTGTAGCCGGTAACAGCAATTTGATATAAACGGGCTTCGTATTCTTTCCCTGCAAGAGAAACCGGATAAGTCTTTTCTGTTTTTTGTGTCCAGTCATGGCTCCCCAGCCAAAAGTCAGGTCTCTCACTTTGCAGTCCTCCTTTTAGATTCTGATGGAAGAGGCCGCAGTGATAGCGAAGTCCGATACCATCACCTGGAAGATTCAGAGTAGCAAGGGAATCGAGAAAGCAGGCTGCAAGACGTCCAAGACCGCCATTCCCAAGACTTGGTTCTGGTTCAGTCTCTTCCAATTCGCCCATCGTCTTTCCATTTTCCTCCAAGATCTCTTTTACATCATCGTAGAGTCCCAGATTAATCAGGTTGTTGCTTAAGAGTTTACCGATCAGGAATTCGGCAGATATATAATATAATTTGCGTCCGTTGACTGGTTGGATATGTTGTGCACTTTCATCATTGACAATCTGAAGCAAGGCAGTGTAGAGGTCTTCGTAAGTGCAATCTGTGAGTTCTTTTTGACAGAGTTCTGTAAGTTTCTTTTTGAGTTCACATTTTGTCATGGATAGAATCTCCTTTCATTTACCAAAATCAGAAATATTACTCTTTATATTTATCACATTTATTAAGAAAAAGCTTGTATAATACGACTGAATTATTGTACAATCCTATCATTAAAGAAAATCGAAAGAAGTTGTAAAAATTGGGAAAAGTTGAAGAAATAAGTAAAAATACATATGATGCTTACTATGAGAGTAAGAGACATTCTGATATTATGTTCGCATATACAGTCTATCCGTGTACCATACCGCAGGATTTCTCTTTTGTGCCGCTTCACTGGCAGGATAGTTTTGAGATTATCTATGTGAAGCGCGGAGAAGGCCAGATCCAGGTAGATTTTGATACTTTCAAAGCGCAGGCTGGGGACATCTTTATTGTGATTCCTGGACATCTGCATGGAATCCGACAGTTTGAAGAGAGTCGGATGGAGTATGAAAACATTATTTTTGATAAGGACTTTCTGGGAAATGCGATTGTGGATACTTGCAGTCAGAAATATTTGCAGCCACTTCTGGAAGAGAAACTGTATTTTCCTGTACGAATCGGAAGAAATCATGAATTGCACGAAACAGTCAGCGGATATCTGGATATGGCGGATGTTCTGTGTGACAAAAGAACGAGAGGCTATGAATTCGGCGTAAAGGGCTGTCTGCAATTGGTTTTTTCCAGCCTTTTTCAGATCTCGAAGGAGAAGCAACGTGGTATGGAAGATAAGAGTATGCAGAAGATTAAAACGGTGTTGTCCTATATGGAAGAGCATTATGACAAGAAGATTACGATAGAAGAAATGGCAGCAGAGTGTGGGTACAGTGCCAGCCATTTTATGCGGTGGTTTAAGGAGATGACAGGGACAAGATTTGGCAATTATCTGATAGAATTCCGGCTTGGAAAGGCCGCATATGCGCTTCGGACCACCGAGGATACTGTGTTGGAAATCGCAGAGCAGACGGGATTTAATAATTTATCGAATTTTAATCGCTTATTTAAGAAGAAATATAAGATGACGCCAAGTTCTTTCCGAAAAAAATAAGCGACGATTCTTAACTTACGGTTAAAAAACTCCCCTTACAATTTAATATCTGCTCAATAGGCAGAATAGAAGCCATCTGCTACAATACAGTTAGAAGCATGAAGATGTGCAGAAGAAGGCCTTCAAAAATAATGAAAAACGAGGAGAGACCATTATGGAGATGAAAGATGTAATTCGTAAGAAGCGAAGGGAATGTGGACTTACGCAAGAACAGGTCGCAAGTTTTCTTGGAGTGTCTACACCTGCGGTCAACAAGTGGGAAAGTGGTGTTACTTATCCGGATATTTCGTTACTTCCATCGTTGGCACGATTGCTGAAGACAGATCTGAATACGTTGATGTGTTTTCGGGAGAATCTGACGCAGGAAGATATTGCCGGAATTATGAATACAATAGTGGAGACTGGCAGAGAAGAGGGAATGGAGAAGGCATTTCTCTTGGTTCAGGAACAGGTAAAAGAATATCCATGCTGTGCAGAGCTTCTGTGTCAGATGGCGACTTTACTGAAAGGAATGGTGATGATACTGCCTTGTACCGATGAACAGATACAAAAGAATCATGCGTATGCTTCAGAATTATATGAGCGGGTGGTGCAGTGTGATGATCCGGTCTGTGGGAATCGTGCAAGATATATGCTTGCCTCAGAAGCAATCCAGAATGAAGAGTATGACAAGGCACAAGAATTGATTGCTCAGCTTCCAGAATATAATACTTTGGATAAGAGACAGCTGCAGATCTCTATGTATATGAAACAGAGAAAAAATGCAGAAGCTGCAGAATTACTGGAATGTAAATTGAACTTTGCCCTTCAGGAAGTATTCTTATTATTAAATCATCTTGCAACGGTTGCTGTCTGGGAAAATGACAGTGAGCGTGCGTGGG
This sequence comes from Bariatricus sp. SGI.019, assembly GCF_050315235.1. Lineage (NCBI taxonomy): Bacteria > Bacillati > Bacillota > Clostridia > Lachnospirales > Lachnospiraceae > Bariatricus > Bariatricus sp. SGI.019. The sequence continues at coordinate 10,419 of NZ_JBNPOQ010000031.1, forward strand.
AACTGGCAGAATATAGTCAGAAGGTAATGGGAATATATAACTGGAAGTACAGCATGAATACAGTAGCACTTTCTGTTGCAATGGAAGAAAGGGATGCCAGGCGTTGCATATCCATATTAAAGGAGATGCTGGAAGCTTTGTCTAAGCCATGGGATATTAGCAGCTCGATTCTTGATTCGCATATAAAGAAAAAGGAAGCAGATACAACTTTCCAGAGTCAGATGATAAGATCATTACTTACAGCAATGGAAAAAGATGAACAATTTGAATTTCTGTGGGAGAATACAGAGTTCAGAGAGCTATTGGAAAGGTATAAGACAGAATAGGAATTTATTTTAAAATATCAATAAAGAAGGACCTTGCCAAATAGAATTACATAAGCTGGCAAGGTTTCTTTCATTATAATAATATTAAGACAAAAGTTCTCGAACCATCTGTGCATCAAAGGCTACAGAATCTACATGCTCGACTTCAATCTGATATAATGCATTGGCTGCGATATGTTCAGCTGCCTGTTCAAGATCACGGATTCCGCTGGTGTTTTCATGAAGCTTAATGACAGCATCCAGACCATCTGGAGTCAGGCTGCATTCGTCTTTTCGCATACCGATTCGTTTCAGGACCTTTGGAAGAGCATATTGTGAGAAGATTACTTTTTTCTCATCGGCAGTATAGTCTGGGATCTCAATGACAGCAAAACGAGACATCAATGGTGCACTGATCTGATCTTTGTCATTGGCAGTCGCAATCGGATAGACGCCGACGGTAGGAATCATACATTCAATATAATTATCCGTGAATCCAAGGTTGTCCAGAAGGGTCAGAAGGACATCGGCAGGGTTGCCGTTCCCCTTGCCGGAGGCAGCCTTGTCTAATTCATTGATAATAAATACCAGGTTCGATTCGCCCGCCATGGAAAATGCATCCATAATGATACCAGGTTTTGCATTGGCGTAGATACGGGAACTACCGGTTAGCTGTTCCGGATCATTGATGGAGCTCATATCCAGAGTGGTCCAAGGCAGTTTTAAGATACGGGCTACAGCGTAAGCAATCTGTGATTTGCCGGTTCCGGCCGGACCGATCAATAACAGACCATAGGCCGGCAATGTATGGGTACGGTTTATCTGGATGATTGTCTCGATGATTCTCTGCTTGACACGTTCCATGCCGTAGAGTTCTTCGTCAAGAATACGGCGAGCTTCTTCTGGGTCGATGGCTTCAAAGTAATTACTCTTCCATTGGATATTCATCATCATAGAGAGGGCTCGCTGTGCGTGACGGCGTTCTTCAGGTGAGACTTCATTAGAACGGGCAACTGCCAGATTCCTTCTTGCCCAGAGACGAATGTTATCTGGTAAAGTCCTTCCGGCACAATTCATAAAGTCGGTAATACTCTGAAGGCTGGTGAGTTTCATGCTGTCACCGGCTTCTTCCTGATCTTCGTCTACAACCTCTTCGGTAGGAGCGTTGCTTAAAAGCAGACGTTCGATCATGAACTGAAGAAATCCATCTTCTGCAGATAATTTAGATCCACCGCCGAAAGCAATTTCACGAATCTTATATACAGCGTATCCATCCTCACGGTTGACACCGGACAAGCGAACATTAATATGGTTCTCGCCCATCCATTTCAAGAGACTTACGAAACGAGCATCAATCTGAAGAATATCGGAACTGATCGTACCCTCTTCTTCTTTGAATTCAAAGGATGTACGCTTAATAGGATTGGTAAATACACCACAAGAGTGATGTTTTAAGTTCTTACCCTGGTTGTCGAGAATAAGAATTGGTTGTTCCGGTGAGACATCGGATGAATTGGTACGGAAAACTGTATAAGTACATTCGGAAACTTTTGCTTTTTCCGGAGAATTGCTAAAATCAAAAACTGGCATGAAAAGACCTCCTAATTCGGCATAAAATTTTCTTTAGTTTAGCATAAAACGAATGATTCTGCTATAATTCCAGGCAATATTTATAGATTCCCGTTTAGCACATCTTCCAACGTTATATTGTAAAAAAAGTCATGAATGACAGAATCATATTTTTGCCATAAAGGTAAAGTCATACAAGTGTCTTTTCTGGGACAAGGATCAGCGTCAGGCAGCATACAGGCAACCGGCGCAAGTGGTCCTTCTGTTAATTCTATAATCTCTCCGATGACATATTCTTCTGGTGAACGCGTGAGCATATAGCCTCCACCTTTTCCGCGCAGACCTTTTATAATTTTCCCTTTTACGAGAGCCTTTAAGATAATTTCCAGATATTTTTCGGAGATATCCTGCCGGGCTGCAATATCTTTCAATGGGATATATCCATCCTGCTGGTTCTGGGCAAGATCAATCATTACTCTAAGAGCATAACGGGCTTTTGTTGAAATCATAAGACTACCTCCAATCTAAAGTTATTATATCCAGTTATAAAAAATATTTCAATAATAACCCAATAAACATATTGACATAGTAGGTTGATAGCGATAATATGCTTACAAGAAAAATGAAAGGAGAAAAGGTCATGACAAAAAACTGTTGTAAGAACTTATGTTGTTGTCGAATGTTGATTTACCGGATATACTGCGTGATAAGGTGCAGCAGCAGGCTTTGTTGTGCTTAGAGATCTTATCTGTGAAAATGTATGTATATCCGGGGGAATGTATCCTCGGTTTTTTAATGCTTTTTTTGAAGGAGGAAAAGCACAATGAACTGGGAATTTATATGGAAATATCTGCCTATGTATGAGCGGGCCGCGTGGCTCACCGTACGGATCGGCTTTGCCGGAGTTGCATGTGCCATCATACTCGGTCTGATCTGTGCAGTCGTACAGTATGAGAAGATTCCTCTTTTGAAGCAAATAGTGGCTGTATATATAGAACTCAGCAGAAATACACCGCTGCTTGTCCAATTGTTTTTTATCTATTATGGACTTCCGAAGATAGGAATTCAGACGGATGCCGAGACATGCGGAATTGTGGGGCTGGCTTTCTTGGGAGGGAGTTATATGGCAGAAGCATTTCGAAGTGGATTGGAAGCCGTTGCAGATATCCAGACAGAGAGTGCATTGAGCCTGGGTATGAATCGGTTACAGGTTATGCGGTATGTGGTCCTGCCGCAGGCAGTTTCCATCAGTGTTCCGGCATTTATGGCAAATGTAATCTTTCTGTTGAAAGAGACGAGCGTATTCAGTGCTATCAGTTTAATGGATCTGATGTTTACAGCAAAAGACTTGATCGGACTTTATTATAAAACAACGGAAAGTTTGTTTTTATTGGTAGTGTTTTACCTGCTTATACTGCTTCCGATATCAATATTAGGAAGCTTATTGGAAAGGAGGCTGCGCTATGCCGGATTTGGGGCTTGAGGTCCTACTGAAAGGACAGAATTTTGTCAGGCTGCTTACGGGTCTTGGAGCAGCACTTAGAATCAGTCTTATCGCTGTATTGATCAGTATTCCGTTAGGAATCTTGCTTGGAGTATTGATGACATGGAAACATCCGGTCGTTAAGGCAATCCTTCGAATTTATCTGGAGATTGTCAGAATTATGCCTCAGATGGTCTTATTGTTTCTAGTGTTTTTCGGAACAACAAGGGCCTTTGGCTGGGACTTATCTGGAGAAAATGCATCGATTATTGTATTTTCCTTCTGGGGAACGGCTGAGATGAGTGATCTTGTAAGAGGAGCACTGATCAGCATTCCAGTACATCAGTATGAGAGCAGTGAGGCGCTGGGAATGAGTAAAGCACAGACTTATTGGTACATTATTATTCCTCAGACACTGCGAAGATTGATTCCACTGTCTATCAACTTGATTACCAGAATGATTAAGACGACGAGTCTGATATTGATGATTGGCGTTGTTGAGATCCTGAAGGTAGCACAGCAGATCATCGAAGCAAATCGAATGTCCAGTCCGAATGCTGCATTTGGAATCTACCTGGTCGTATTTTTACTATATTTTCTTGCCTGCTGGCCAATCAGCATGTTCGCAAGATATCTGGAAAGAAGATGGAGGTGACGAGTCGTGGCAGAGTCATTGCTTACAATAGAACATCTGGTCAAGCGATATGGTGACCATGTGATCCTGAATGATATTGACTTGAGCGTCAAAAGAGGAGAAGTTATCGTGGTCGTAGGACCAAGCGGATGTGGAAAGAGTACACTGCTGCGGTGTATGAATGCGTTAGAACCGATTCAGGGTGGAACGATTAAGTTACGAGATGAGACCATTGATCCAAAGAGCAGATCACTGACCAGCCTCAGACAGAAGATAGGAATGGTGTTTCAAAGTTATGATCTGTTTCCACATCTTACGGTGTTGGATAATGTTCTGCTGGCGCCGATGAAGGTGCAGAAACGAAAGAAAGAAGAAGTTACAGAAGAAGCGATGAAGCTTCTGGAAAGAGTTGGATTACACGAGAAAGCAGGCAGTTTCCCAAGGGAGCTGTCCGGGGGACAGAAGCAGAGGGTTGCGATTGTCCGTGCACTGTGCATGCATCCTGAGATTCTGCTTTTTGATGAAGTGACGGCAGCGCTGGATCCGGAGATGGTCCGGGAAGTGCTGGATGTTATCTTAGATCTGGCTGCGCAGGGGCGTACCATGATCATTGTGACGCATGAGATGCAGTTTGCACGTGCTGTCGCAGACCGAGTGTTACTTCTGGATGGAGGAAAGATTATAGAAGATGAGCCGCCGGAGATATTTTTTGAGAGTCCAAAAACAGAAAGAGCAAAACAGTTCTTAAATACTTTTACATTTCATGCAGTAAAAACTGTAGCAAAAAAATAGATGAATTAGATGGGAGATTATTATATTATGAAAAATTTGAAATTGAAAAAATTAATATCATTAGTTGCAGTCGTATCTACAGTCTTTGCATTGACTGCGTGCGGAAGCTCTGGAAGTTCTGAAGAAGAGTCTGCAGAGGAGACAAGTGGCGCTGTGGAATCAGAAGAAAGTTCTGATGTTGTTTATCGTACTTTGGATGAAATTAAGGAAGATGGAACGATTAATATCGGTGTATTTTCTGATAAGAATCCATTCGGATATGTGGATGAGAATGGAGAGTATCAGGGATATGATGTATATTTTGCGAATAGAATCGGAGAAGATCTGGGCGTGGAAGTGAACTTTGTATCTACAGAAGCGGCAAACCGTATTGAGTACCTGCAGACCGGAAAGGTAGATGTGATTCTTGCCAATTTCACAGTAACTGATGAACGTGCAGAAGAAGTTGACTTTGCATTGCCATACATGAATGTAGCCCTTGGTGTGGTATCACCGGACAGTAATGTAATCACGAGTCTGGATGACTGGAACAGTGATGACCAGATTATCGTAATTTCCGGTACAACGGCAGAGACTTATCTCACAGAAAATTATCCGGATATTCCGTTACAGAAATATGATTCCTACGCAACTGCAAAGAATGCACTGGAGAATGGAAATGGTGTGGCATGGGCGAACGACAATACAGAAGTAATCGCATTTGCATTGCAGAATGAGGGCTACACAGTCGGTATCCCTGAACTTGGAAGCAAAGATACGATTGCACCTGCTGTTTCAAAAGGAAATGATACTTTGCTGGATTGGATCAATGAGGAGATTCAGTCACTGGCAGATGAACAGTTCTTCCACAAAGACTATGATGAAACTCTGGTGGATACCTATGGCGAGGATTATAAGGAAGAGTTGGTTGTAGAAGGTGGAGTGACTGAGTAAAACGAAACGTACAGATGAATCATATAAGCGGCGGAGAACATGCTTCGCCGCTGATTTTCAATAAGACGAAATGGATGGTCCCAGATGAAAAAAGAAATCTTAAGAAATGCATTTATCAAATCAATACCAATCTTGTGCAGTTATCTGTTTGTCAGTATGGCGTATGGAATCATGATGGAAGAGGCGGGATTTGCATGATATGATTCTCTATTCATCAGTATGACGGTGTATACAGGAGCATTCCAGTTCCTTTTGATTACTTTTTTAAGCAGTGGTGCGTCCATACTTACCATTGCATTGACGGCTTTTTTGATGAACAGCCGACAGACATTCTATAGTCTTACCTTTGTGGATGAGTTCCGGCACATGGGAAAGAAAATGCTCTATATGATTCATACCATGACGGATGAGACTTATGCGGTCAATCTGACTCTTGATTCAAAAGGAAAAGAGAAAGAAGATACCATGTTCCTGATCGCATTGTTCTCCAGGTGTTACTGGATGGTTGGAGCCGTCGCAGGAGGGATTCTGGGGCAAGTGATTCCATTTGATCTGGAAGGAATTGATTTTTGCATGACGGCATTATTTATCATCATCTTTATTGACCAGTGGGAAAAGTCAGAGAATCATCTTCCTGCTTTGGCAGGCCTGGCAGTGGCACTTTTCTGTCTGTTCGTAATTGGAGAGAAGAATTTTATGCTTCCATCATTACTTGTTATCTCGGGGATATTACTGCTTGTCCAGAATGGAGGAATGAAGAGTGAATAAAAATGATATCATTCTGGCGATTCTGGTATCTGCAGTTATTACATTCGCGCTTCGTGCCCTGCCGTTCGTGGCTTTTCGTAACAGAAGAAAGATGCCAAAGAAACTGATCTATCTTGGGAAGATACTGCCTTCTGCTATCATGGCAGTGTTAATCGTATACTGCCTGAAAAGTACAGTGGCGGACTGGAAAGGACATGGGGTGCCGGAATTGACAGCGGCAGCAGTGACAGCAATCAGCTACAAATGGAAGCATAATACATTGGTTTCTATCGCATTAGGAACAGCGTGTAACATATTATTATTGCATCTGGTATAGAGGAAGAGTGCTATGAAAAATACAGTGTTAGAGGAAGCAATTTATCATCGGTATATTGTACCAACGAAACGAAAAAGGACAAAACTTGCCGGACTGGAATTTGAGCTTCCAATCGTAAACAAAGATAACAGACCGGTTGACTTTGAAATAATCCATAAAGTGATGGATGCTTTTGTCCGGGATTTTTCTTTTCAGAAAATCGGCAGAGATGATGATGGATTCATCTATTCTGCCATCCATGAGCAGACAGGAGATGGATTGTCTTTTGACTGTAGTTATAATACAGTCGAATTTTCTTTTGGAACAGAGGAAAATCTAAACGTATTGTATAAGCGTTTTGTGCAATATTATACTTATCTGCAGAAGCAATTGAGTATATATGATCATACGCTGACGGGTATGGGAATTAATCCGCACTATACAATCAATCAAAATGTGCCTGTTGTCAGTGAAAGGTACCGCATGTTGTATCATCATCTTTCCTCATACAAGAATTATGGTCAGGAAATATTGTTCCATCATTATCCGAACTTTGGTTTATTCTCTTGTGCAAGCCAGATTCAACTGGATGTAGAAGAAGAGAATCTGGTAGAGTCACTAAATACATTTACAAAACTGGAACCATTAAAAGCGTTGATTTTTGCAAATTCAGCATGGGGAGAGCATCAGGAGATTCTCTGCAGCAGAGACCATTTCTGGAGAAACAGCCTTCACGGACTGAATCGGTATAATGTTGATATGTATGGGCTGGAATTTGAATCCATTGATGAAGGTGGTTTATTCAGCTTTTCACATTCTGCTGTCTCATAAGCGGACAAATATCAATGCAGCGAAAATCCGGTCTTCTACAGAGTTTACAGCGACTGCCACACTGCTTGTCACAAAGACAAACGATCTTACAAGTCTTTCGATGAATGCATGGTGGATTCGTATATCCTGAATCAGGACGTTCTTTTGTATGTGCGTGAAGCCGTACTTCTTTTGATATGGTAGATGGATCTTTACCGATAATCCGCCCAATTTCAGCGAAACTTTTATTCTCGGTAAGTCCTTTCTCAATATCCACTCGCTGTTCAAAGGTTAAATGTTTCTGATTGCCTTTATTCTTCATAAATATCTCCAATCTGCACAGGCAGGCAATCAGCTGCAAGTACATTATACAGAGAAATAACAGTAGCAATCAATATGGCAAATATGTGTGCAGGAGTAACTTCGACCTATATGGAATTTACTCTTACATTCTGGAATTTAAAAATGCATTTTAGTCCATCCTCTTAGGTGGTTGGGATGAATTGCAAAGAAAGAACATATGTTCTTGAAATTCGGCGGGCATTGTGGTATAATATACTCAGTCGATAAGAAAGGAAGTCTTATATTATGCGAGAGTTAGACCATAATGCTCATTCAG
>NZ_JBNPOQ010000032.1:0-15658 GCF_050315235.1 Bariatricus sp. SGI.019
TGAAACGTTATAAAACGCTATATATAAAAGTTAAAAATATAAAATAAAAAATGCTCGGAAGCCTTATTCTATAAAGCTTTCGAGCTATATCAGTTCATAACTAACTGCAAAAGTGTGGAACTACTGGGACACGATATATCCCAGCCGGGAGAATTCGAAAAAGTACTGGATTCAGGGCTCCTTATGAATTTTTGCCCGGTACTGGTGTCAGATATCATTGAGATTATAAAGGAAATATAATATCCACCAATATATATGAGAATCATAAGCTTTATTATTGTGAAATAGATACATAAGATACTTGACAAATAAAAATTATACGTGATATATTTTAAAACATGCAAAAGCTTGGGGACAATAAATGCTGCTTATCTGCTGTCAGGCAGATAAGTGCATTTATTGTCTTTTATTTGCAAAAAAGAGTCCGTTAGAAAAATAACGATTAGATGTAGACAGAACAGAAGAAAGTGGTATAATGTTCTGCGGTAGATTTAAGTTGTTAATGAAAGAAGCAGAATGTGAATCAGGAGGGTGATATACATGGAAGGAATTACATCAGTTCCAATCTGGCTCTGCATACCTTTCGCAGGGCTGTTGCTCAGTATTGCAGTAATGCCATTGATAAAGCCGAATTGGTGGGAGAAGAACCAGCCATTAGTGGTGATTGCGTGGTCGCTTTTATTTATAATACCTTTTACAGTAACATACGGTGCTTTTGAATCGGCACAGACAGTGCTGGAGTGCGTAGTGAATGATTATCTGACGTTCATTATCTTATTATTTGGTCTGTTCTGTGTTGCGGGTAATATTACGGTAGAAGGAGAGTTCGCAGGATCTCCGCGTATTAATACAGGTCTTCTGGCAATTGGCACGCTTTTATCCAGTTTGATCGGAACGACTGGAGCCAGCATGCTGTTAGTTCGTCCTTTTATTAAAATGAATTCCTGGCGCAGGCGGAAAAGCCATATTATGATATTTTTTATTTTTCTGATATCCAATATGGGAGGTTGTCTGACCCCGATTGGAGATCCTCCGCTGTTAATGGGATTTATGCGTGGTGTTCCTTTTTCCTGGAGTTTGCACTTGTTTAAAATCTTAATCTTTAATATGATAATTTTATTGTTTGTATTTTATCATCTTGATATGAGAGCATATCGTAAGGATATTGCACGCGGGCTGAAACCGGATATCAGTAAACCAGGGACTAATTTTCATATAGATGGACTTCACAATCTGATCTTCGTGGCAATGATCGTGGGAGCTGTGATATTAAGTGGCGTGCTTCCGGGCTTGTCTGCGTTCCAGAATGCGGATGGAACGGAGAAAGGAATTCATATACTGGGAGAGGTGACACTTGGATTTCCTGCGCTGATCGAGATTGGGATTATTCTTCTCGCAGCATTTTTATCATTTAAAACGACAGATTCAAATATACGTATCAGAAACCATTTTACCTGGGGTGCGATTAAGGAAGTAGCAGTGCTGTTTATCGGTATTTTTATTACGATGCAGCCGGCACTTATGATACTGAAAGCAAAGGGAGCTGACCTGGGACTTACAGAGCCGATGCAGATGTTCTGGGCAACGGGAGCACTGTCAAGTTTTCTGGATAATACACCAACATATCTGGTATTTTTGACCACGGCAGGGGCATTGGGATACCAGAATGGTATCTTAACTTCTGTGGGAACTGTGCCGGTCAGAATGTTGACAGCTATTTCCTGTGGTGCGGTATTTATGGGAGCCAATACTTATATCGGAAATGCACCGAACTTTATGGTCAAGTCTATTTCGGATGAAAATGGTATCCGAATGCCGTCGTTCTTTGGTTACATGTTGTGGTCAATTGCGTATCTGGTACCGGTATTTCTTTTGGATACCTTGATATTCTTTTGGTAGGGAGGAGAAGAAAAATGCAGGATAATCGAAAAAAATGTATAGAACTTGCGGAACGTATCTACGATCTGGATATTGAAGTGTATGAATGCGTGGGATCTTCTCTGGGACGAACATTTACCGGAGACAGACGTACTTGTGTAGAGAATCTGGCAAACTTAATGAGCACCAGACCGCAGGGTCATCTTCTTAGAAGTGAACTGGCATTGATCAGTAATATGGCCCGCACAATCCGCAATCCTCAGGATAAATCACGTGTCATGAAAAAATATGACGACATCTTAAAGGAAGTAGAGAGTCTTCCGACCAGTTTCGGACAGGGAGAGATTGTGGATCAGAATCGTGCGAAACTCAATACGTCCAATCTGCGGCAGAAGTTTTCAAAAGACGATCATCTGATCATCTGTATCGGACGAAGCCAGGGAAGTGCGGGAAATGATATCGGGTTTGCACTGGCCGATGCGCTGCGGATTAACTATTATGATGTGGAGATATTTACAGAAGTACTTCGAAGACTGGAAGTAGAAAAAGATTCCATCCGAGATGTGGCAGATCTTGGAACAGAAATTATACAGAACAAATATCAGCGAGGTTTTAATTCTGTCAAGGGATGGAGAAATAAGATCCGAGAATTCGACCGATATCATGGCCTTACGAAAGAGGATGCTATTTTCTTCAATCAGAGTGATCTGTTATGTAAGATGGCAAAGGAAGAAGATTTTATCGTGATGGGAAGGTGTGCGGATGTGATCCTTGCGAATAACCATATTCCACATATCAGTATATTTATTACTGCACCATTTGAACAGAGAGTTCACCGCATCATGGAAGTAAATAATCTGGATTATAAAAGGGCAAGACGTCTGTTGGAGAAACAGGATCGCAGGCACGAGAAATACTATCACTATTATACCGGACTCAAGTGGGGGGATGCGATGAACTATGATATCTGCTTTAACAGTGCAAGTTATGGAATTGAAGAATCGGTAGATATCATTGAACGTATGTTGAACCAGAATATGAATCATTAAGGGATTTAGGAGAATGGACTTATGAAGGAGTATAAGAGAATTCCAATGGAAGCATTTTTGAAAGAAGCCCATGAGAAAGATTATATCGCGCTGTTGAAAGAAAATGGGCTTTCTAATCAGACGATAGAAACAATTAGAAAGAAAATCCTGCAGTAATTGATAAAATAATTCAATAAGGCTTTTCGGTTTTGACTATGACTCCACGAAAGAGTATGATAAAAGGAAACTTCAGATAAAACGAGGTGATCTTTTTGAAGCAGCATAAGTTTTGGGCATGGGCCATGGTGTTCTGTCTTGGTATGTTATTTTATACTGGAAAGAAACACAAATAACTGAGCACAATACAAAAGAATGGAGGATGAGTCATGGATATTTTTAAATTAAAGAATCTTGGTATTTTTGCAGGCGGGGTGCTGTTTGGAACAGCAGGAGTGAAAGTGCTTTCCAGCAGAGATGCCAAAAAAGTATATACAAGCTGTACTGCAGCAGTCCTTCGTGCAAAAGACTGTGTGATGAAGACAGTTGATACAGTTCAGGAGAATGCAGAGGATATACTGGCAGAGGCAAAGCAGATTAATGAGAAACGTGATAATGAAGCAGAAGCCTGTGTACAGGCAGAGGCAGAATAAGTGAGATTTATAATTAAGCATGAGATTCCAGGAAGAATCCGTATTCATGTAGATCAAAAGCGTATGTCCTGTACAGAGGCAGATACGCTTTTGTATTATCTGAATACGCTGGAATGCGTCACGCAGGCAAAGGTATATGAACGGACGGCCGATGCCTGCGTTTGCTTTACCGGAGAAAAAGGAGCTGTGATTCAGGCAATTAGAAAATTCTGGTATGAGTCTGTGGAAGTTCCGGAGACGGTGCCCGCTAATTCTGGAAGAAAATTGAATCGCACATACAAGGAAAGACTGATCAGTAAAGTGGCTTTACATTATGCAGGTAAAATGCTTCTTCCATATCCGGTGCGGGCAGTCTGGACAACAGCCAGATCTCTGCATTATCTGAAAGAAGGCATAAAGAGCCTTGCCAAAAGAAAGTTAGAGGTCTCCGTGTTGGATGCTACGGCAATCGGAGTATCCATCTTACGCGGTAATATGGATACGGCCAGTTCGGTTATGTTTCTTTTAGGAGTTGGAGAGACACTGGAAGAATGGACCCATAAAAAGTCAGTAAGTGACCTGGCGCGCAGTATGTCGCTGAATGTATCGAAGGTATGGGTTAAGAGTGGAGAACAGGAGATTTTGATTGATTCACGCCAGGTCAAAGAGGAAGATCAGGTTATTGTCCATATGGGAAACATCATTCCTTTTGATGGTCTTGTGACAGAAGGAGAGGGAATGGTAAATCAGTCCTCCCTTACGGGAGAGCCGCTCCCAGTACATCGTGAAAAGGGCGGATATGTCTATGCCGGCAGTGTACTGGAAGAAGGGGAGATTACCTTTATGGTCAGGAAAGCTTCGGGGTCATCACGGTATGAAAAGATTGTAACAATGATTGAGGAATCAGAGAAGCTGAAATCATCTGTGGAAGGGAAAGCAGAGAAACTGGCAGACAGGCTGGTACCAGTTACTCTGGCTGGAACGATTGCTGCCTGGTTTCTGACGAGAAATGTTACCAAAGCGTTATCTGTTCTGATGGTGGACTTTTCCTGTGCCTTAAAGCTTGCAATGCCGATTACAGTGCTGTCAGCAATCCGACAGGCCGGCAATCATGATATTACGGTAAAAGGCGGTAAATACTTGGAAGCTGTTGCCGAGGCACAGACCATTGTATTTGATAAGGCAGGTTTTGTAGAACGCGAAAAAGCATCCGGCAGGAAGGTGCTTATGGTAGGAGATGGCGTGAATGATTCTCCGGCATTGTCTGCAGCAGATGTAGGAATTGCGATCAGCGATGGTGCAGAACTTGCCAGAGAGATTGCTGACATAACCATTTCGGCAGATGATCTTTATCAGATTGTGAGATTAAAAAGATTGAGCAATGCATTGATGAAAAGAATCCAGAGGAATTATCGTAAGATTGTGGGAATTAACACAGTGCTAATTCTAATGGGGATTGGTGGGGTAATGCAGCCAACAGTAGCAGCGATGCTTCATAATATTTCCACTTTGACAATCAGTTTGCAGAGTATGCAGAATTTATTAATAGAAGAAAGAAAAGAGTAATAAACAAAAAAGGCGGTTTGATCAAATCGCCTTTTTTATTTGTTAACGAGAAATTTTTTTGATAAACCAGGTGTATGTTGACAATAAAGATGCAGTTAAAATATACTAATTGTGATTAAATACAACTAATAAGAGGAATGAAAGGATATATTTTGAAATAACAAAATAAGAAAAGCGAAGACTGAGAAGGGAAAAGTTATGTCAGAGGAAGAAAGAAATTTTTTAGAAATTGTAGATTTGAAAAAAGGATTTGGAAGCGGGGATACTCGTCAGGAGGTCCTGTGTGGGATGAATTTTTCGGTTGCAAAAGGAGAGTTCTGTGTTTTGCTGGGGCCTTCCGGTTCAGGGAAATCCACGCTTCTTAATATTATTGGAGGAATCGACAGTGCTGATTCCGGATATATTTCCATTCACGGTGATAAATTGGAAGATATGGCTGAAAAGGATTTGACACAGTACCGCAGGAAGCATCTGGGGTATGTGTTCCAGATGTATAACCTGATCAGCAATCTGAACGTAAAAGAAAATATCGAAGTGGGTGCATATCTGTCGGACCATCCGCTTGATATTGATGATCTGTTACATACTCTGGGACTTTATGAACACCGTCATAAGCTCCCGAACCAGCTTTCCGGCGGACAGCAGCAGAGGGTTTCGATTGGACGGGCCATTGTGAAAAATCCGGACATCCTGCTTTGTGATGAGCCCACCGGAGCATTGGACTATAGTACTTCCAAGGAAATCCTGAAGCTGATCGAGGATATTAATCAAAAATATAAAAATACGATTATCATAGTTACGCATAATGAAGCTATTAAAAACATGGCAGATCATGTGATTAAACTAAGGGATGGAAAAGTGCGTCATAATGAAAAAAATACAAACAAAATTTCAGCAGTAGATCTTGAATGGTAAGGAGCGTGGCAGAGATGAAAGACGGAAAGATGAGAAATCCGCTTTGCAAGAGAATTGTTCGAGAGCTAAAAAGGGACTGGAAAAAATATCTGGTTGTTGCATTGTTCCTAATCCTTACCATTGGGTTTGTATCAGGCATGTATGTTGCCAATGGAAGTATGATGCAGGCTGCTGCGGAGGGGAAAGAGAAGTATCATCTGGAGGACGGACATTTTGAACTAGATCAGAAGGCAGATCAGGAGCTGATCCGTGCGATTGAAGCCGGGGAAAAAGCTGATGTGAAACAGTTTTATCCGGATCAAGCCAAAATGGAACTGGATGACTCAGATTTTTCAGCAGTTCCTGTAACTGTATATGAGAATTTCTACCGGAATGAGGATGAAGATCATGATAATGACGGAAAGTCCGATGGTACCATCCGAGTGTATGAAAGAACAGAAGAGATCAATCAGGCCTGCCTGATGGAAGGAAGTTTCCCGGAGACGGAAGATGAGATTGCTGTTGATCGGATGCATGCGGACAATGCAGGAATTCAGGTAGGAGATACGATTACTGTCAGTGGGCAGTCTTATTATGTTACAGGGCTGATTGCCTATGTAAATTACTCTACGCTTCATGAGAAAAGTACGGATCTAATGTTTGATGCACTGAAGTTTAATGTGGCTATGGTAACGAAGGATGGCTTTGGACGTCTCTCTGGTTCAATCCACTATACATATGCATGGAAATATGAACAGAAATACGCAGATGAGATAGAAGAAAAGAAGCAATCCGATGATTTCATGAAAGCTTTGCTTACCCAGACGGTCGTGCATGAGAATGAGCTTCAGGATTATGTTCCCCGTTATGCGAACCCGGCAATCAATTTTGCGACGGATGATATGGGGTCAGATGAAGCGATGGGCGGAGTGCTTCTGGATATCCTGATCGTGATTATTGCTTTTATCTTTGCGGTTACTATCAGCAATACTATTATGAAAGAATCACAGACAATCGGTACCCTCCGGGCATCCGGATATACAAAGGGTGAGCTTGTGAGGCATTATCTGGCAATACCTGTGATTGTAACTATGATTGCAGCAATTGTGGGCAATCTGATGGGGTATACAGTCTTTAAGGATGTTGTGGTATCTATGTATTATAACAGTTACAGTCTTCCAACCTATGAAACAATATGGAACCCGGATGCGTTTGTTAAGACGACTGTAATACCAGTATTCCTGATGTTTGTGATAAATCTGTTAGTGATTATTCGCATGATGCAGCATACACCACTTCAGTTTTTACGGTGTGATCTGAAAAAGTCAAAACGAAAGAAAACTGTAAGGCTCCCGAAGTGGAAGTTTTTTAGCAGATTCCGTCTGCGTATCATATTCCAGAACATGCCTGATTATGCTGTTCTTTTTGCGGGCATTTTCTTTATTATGGTTATGCTGGCTATGGCAGTCGGAATGCCGTCTACCTTGAATTACTATCAGGACAATGCAGAAGATATGATGTTTGCAAAGTACCAATATGTATTGAAATCCTGTGAAGATGAGGAAGGGAAAATGATTCATACAGATAATCAGGACGTAGAGGAATTCTGTATGAAAGCATTAAAGAAGACAGGGGATGAATTGGATGAAGAAGTGTCCATTTATGGCATTCGGGATAACAGCAGATATATCCAGATTGAAAACTTATCAGAACTTGAAGAAAATGAAGTGTACCTTTCACGACCATTCAGTGAGAAGTATAACCTGAAGGTGGGAGATATCATTAAGCTGGATGAAAAATATGAACATAAGCAGTATCAGTTTAAAGTATCAGGAATTTATGAAAAATGTCAGAGTATTGCAGTTTTCCTTCCGATTGAAAAATATCGTTCTTTATTTGAACTGGGCAAGGAGGAGTTCACCGGATATATCTCAGACACAGAGATTACCGATATCGAAGAAGATAAAATCGCGACAGTTATTACGAAAGAGGATATTACGAAAATGTGCGACCAGTTAGATCATTCTATGGGAGCCTATATGCAGTATTTTCAGATTCTGTGTATCCTGTTATCTGCAGTGCTGATTTATCTATTGACAAAGCTTATTATCGAAAAGAACGAAACGGCAATCTCCATGGCGAAGATTCTTGGTTATGAAAACCGTGAGATCGCAAGCCTATATTTGCTATCTACAACAATGGTAGTGGTTGTGGCGGATACCATAAGTGTAATATTAGGTTCTACGGTAATGAAACAGGCATGGAAAATCATTATGTTTAAATATAATGGATGGTTTGCCTTTACGATAGAGCCAATGGGCTATGTGAAGATGTTTTCCTTCGTTCTTCTTGGATACCTGATAGTAATAATACTGGATTTCAGAAGAATCCGAAAGATTCCGATGGAAGAGGCATTAAAAAATGTGGAGTAGTCAATAACCATAGATATTAAAAAACAATTTCAGAGACTTTACATTTTTATTCGGGTGTGATAAGGTATGTTCGATAGGTTCAGACAATCATGGATTGTCTGATGAAAAGGGAAACAGGTGCAAATCCTGTACGAACTCGTCACTGTAAGCGAGGAGTGCAAGGCCAGATAAGTCACTGAGCAATTGGGAAGGCGGCCTTGGATGTGGATCCGTAAGTCAGGAGACCTGCCTATTGAAAAACGGAGTGGGATATGCCCACAGATCACGAGTAACTGGTCGCAACCGATTATAATGGAGATATTACATTTCTGGCAGTGTCTGTATCTGCCGGAAGTGTTGTTTGATTATGTCAGTATTACGTCCTTTTACCATTTTATGGAAAAAGGACGTTTTTTGGCTTTAAGTCATTATACCCTCATAAGTACTGCCGTTATATCCTTTTGTCGGAAATGGACCAGAAATAAGAAGGAGGAACAAGATGAAGAAAAGAGTAGTAGCAATCTTGCTGGCAGTTTCCATGGTAAGTGCTCTGGTAATGACCGGATGTTCTAGCAGCAGTGAGGAGACATCCGAAACGGCGGAGGAAACTGAAGAAGTAGAGACAGATGCTGATCAGGAAGCGGCAGATGAAGTAGCTGCATTGATTGATGCCATCTATGTGCAGGAGAGAACAGATGAAACGGATGAACAGTGCAAGGAAGCCAAAGAGGCATGGGACGCACTGACAGATGAGCAGAAGGAATTGGTAGAAGGGGAAAATGCAGATCCGGATTACTTTGGAAGAGATACAGGCGATGCATCCAAAGATGATCCTCGTAATCAGGATGATATTGGTGAAAATGAGATCCTCGTAGTCAGCTTTGGAACCTCTTTTAATGACAGTCGTGTGGCTGATATTAAGGGAATCGAAGATGCACTTCAGGAAGCATATCCTGACTGGTCGGTAAGAAGAGCATTTACGGCACAGATCATTATTAACCATATTCAGGCGAGAGATGAGGAATGTATTGATAATATGGATCAGGCATTGGAACGTGCAGTTTCTAATGGAGTGAAAAATCTGGTGGTACAGCCGACGCATCTGATGCATGGCGCAGAATACGATGAGCTGATGGAATCTGTAGAAGCTTACCAGGATCAGTTTGAATCTGTAAAAGTTGCAGAGCCTTTGCTTGGAGAAGTCGGAGAAGATGCAACGGTTATCAATGCTGATAAAGAAGCGGTTGCTGAAGCGATTACTTCTGAGGCAGTGGAAACAGCAGGATATGACAGCCTGGATGCTGCAAAAGAAGATGGCGCTGCATTTGTATTTTTGGGACACGGTACCTCTCATACTGCAAAAGTATCTTATAGCCAGATGCAGACACAGATGAATGACCTCGGATATGACAATGTATTTATCGGAACGGTAGAAGGCGAACCGGAAGAAACGGCATGTGAAGCTGTTATAGATGCAGTTGCCCAGGCAGGATATAAGAAAGTAATCCTTCGTCCTTTGATGGTTGTTGCAGGAGACCACGCTAATAATGATATGGCAGGAGACGATGATGACTCCTGGAAGAGCATGTTTAATGCTTCCGGAGAATTTGACAGCGTAGATACACAGATTGCAGGTCTCGGAGAGATTGAAGCGATTCAGAATCTTTATGTAGCACATGCTAAAGCAGTAATTGGCGAGTAGGAGTTATGAAAATGAAGAAAAGGGTAATCGCAGTTCTTGGAATACTTTTGCTTTCATCTGCGCTTGTATTTGGATGTTCTGGAAAGAATGATACTCAGGATACGGATGCAAAAGAACAGGTAGAAGAAACAGACCAAAAAGAGGATGTAGATACAGAGAGCAGCAGTGAAGCAGATGCTGGAATAGAGGATGGTACTTATTCCGCAGATTTTAATACAGACAGCGGAATGTTTCATGCCAATGAAGCCTGTGAAGGAAAAGGTACTTTGACGGTAAAAGATGGAAAAATGACAATACATGTTTCTCTGGTATCAAAGAATATACTGAATCTCTATCCTGGGCTTGCTGAAGATGCTCAGAAAGATGGGGCAGAACTTCTGGAGCCTACGGAAGATACTGTGACGTATAGTGATGGCACGACAGAAGAAGTGTATGGATTCGATATTCCAGTCCCGGCATTGGATGAAGAATTTGATCTTGCGTTAGTAGGAACAAAAGGAACTTGGTATGATCACAAAGTCAGTGTTTCCAATCCAGAACCGGTTGAAGGTGAGTAAAACGAAAAATGACTTTGAAGCAGTTAAATATTGGACGATCTGGAACTTTATCCTTATCCGTCTTTTGAACAGGGAGAGCATACTCTTTAAAAGGAAAAGAGCACGAACTGCTTCATCGTAATTTTGTCTAAACAATAGGAAGAAGAGACTTGGGGATTGATGTGCCTCAAGTCTTTTTTATTGTGCGAAGTTTAAAACAGAAGCAGTTTGTTGAAAAAAGTAATTGACAGTTTGTGTAATAAAATGATATATATAAGTTAGTTGCCTCAAACTGAGGCTTCTTTTTTTGAATTACGGTTAGTGAGCACTAATTCAAATAGCCGGTGAAAACCATTATTATTCAGAAGAACAGAATCGTGAAAGAAAGGAAACTACAAAACATGATAAAAACAAGGCTGGTCAAACTGTTATCTCATGCAAAAAAATATATTGTGTTTCAGGTCGTATGGAAGTGGATATCCCTGTTATGCCAGGTAGTGATGATCTATGTTGCTTCCATGCTTTTGGAGAGTGCATTGTTTGATGCGATCACAAAGAATCAGCTGCTTTTATACGGTATCGTGATTCTTATTGCCATTTCATTGCGCCTGATCTGTGACAGACAGGCATCCTATGCTTCTTATGAGGCGAGCGTGGATGTGAAACGGATATTGCGTGAGAAGATTTATGGGAAATTATTGAAACTGGGAGCATCTTATCGTGAAAGTGTTGCGACTTCTGAAGTGGTACAGATGGCAGCAGAAGGTGTGGAACAGCTGGAAACATATTTTGGAAAATATTTGTCTCAGTTATTCTATAGCCTGCTGGCTCCTATAACGCTCTTTGTTATCCTTGCTTTTGTAAATCTGAAAGCAAGCCTGGTACTTTTGATCTGTGTTCCGCTAATCCCGATCTCTATCGTGGCAGTACAGAAATTTGCAAAAAAATTATTAAACAGATATTGGGGAATCTATACAGAACTGGGAGATTCTTTCCTGGAGAATCTGCAGGGATTGACAACTCTGAAGATCTATCAGGCTGATGCAGATAAAGCAGATGAGATGGATGAAGAATCTCAGAGATTTCGGCGGATTACCATGAAAGTGTTGACTATGCAGCTGAATTCTACCAGTGTGATGGATATCATTGCCTATGGCGGCGCAGCAGTCGGTATGATCGTGACACTTTCAGAATATATCAATGGGAATGTAAGCTTCAGTGGAGCACTCATGATTATATTACTGGCATCTGAATTCTTTATTCCGCTGCGGCTTCTGGGTTCTTTTTTTCATATTGCTATGAACGGTATGGCGGCAAGTGACAAGATCTTTGCGCTATTGGATCTGCCGGAACCGGAGGAGAAAGAGATTGAGCTTGGAAAAGAAACGACGACTATCCAATTAGAGGATGTGCGATTTGCCTATGAAGAAGAAAGGGATATTCTGGAAGGTGTGACCGTGGAATTGAGCGGCGGCAGTTTCACTTCTCTGGTGGGAACCTCTGGCTGTGGAAAAAGTACCATTGCGGCTATCCTTATGGGAAGAAACAAGGGCTATCGGGGCAGCATTACTATCCAGGACCAGGAACTTTCGAAAGTTTCAGAAAAGAGCTTGATGGATCACATTACTCTGGTCAGTCACAATAGTTATCTGTTTAAAGGAACAGTCCGTGAGAACCTGAAGATGGGGAAAGCCGATGCATCAGAAGAAGAGATGTACGCAGTGTTGGAAAAAGTCAACTTGTTAGGATTTTTGGAGGAACAGCAAGGACTGGATACGCCTATCCTGGAAAGAGGAAGCAATTTCTCCGGCGGGCAGTGCCAGAGACTGGCGCTGGCAAGAGCGCTTCTCCACGACACACCGGTCTATATCTTTGATGAGGCGACGTCCAATATTGATATGGAAAGCGAAGAGATGATTATGGAAGTAATACGGGGGCTGGTGAAGACGAAGACAATCCTGCTCATTTCTCACAGACTTGCGAATGTAGTAGAATCTGACCGAATCTATATGTTGGAGAAGGGACATGTGGTACAGTCTGGTACTCATAAGGAGCTGATGGAATCTGGAGGAGCTTATGCAGATTTATACCGATATCAGCGAGATCTGGAATACTATGGACACGCGATCAGTCAGTCAGAAGGACATTTAGACAGAAAGGTGGTGGCAGAGTAATGGAGCAGAAAAACCGAAGAAAAGGTATTGTGATTATGGGACAACTCATTGGATTAGTGAAACCGTTGCTTCCGCTGATGAGTCTTGCCATTCTACTAGGAGTGCTGGGATATCTGTGTGCCATTTTTTTAACCATTCTTACCGGGTATGGAATGTTATATGGATTGTCAGAGATTCTGCGGCAAAACGTGGACGTGATTGAAGGGGGATTCTTCACGTCACGGTCATTTGGAACGATAGCGTCAATCCTGATTGTTCTTGCTATTCTGCGTGGTGTGCTTCATTATGGAGAGCAATATTGTAACCACTTCATTGCATTCAAGCTGCTTGCAATCATTCGGCATAAAGTATTTGCGTCACTTCGCAGGCTATGCCCGGCGAAACTGGAAGGACGAGATAAGGGGAATCTTATCTCTATCATTACATCAGATATCGAGCTTCTGGAAGTTTTCTATGCGCATACAATCTCTCCGATTGCCATTGCAATTCTGACTTCTCTGATTATGGTTCTTTTTATCGGTGCACAGTATGCACCGGCAGGTATACTTGCACTTCTGGGGTATATAGTAGTCGGTGCCGTGATTCCGGTCAGGAACGGGAAGAAAGGAGCGGAGGAAGGGATGCAGTTTCGGAATTCTTTCGGGGAGCTGAACAGTTTTATATTGGATTCCCTTCGTGGACTGGACGAGACAATCCAGTATGACAAGGGCGAAGAGCGAATGAAACAGATTGATGATCGTTCCAGGGAACTGGGACTGATGCAGAAGAAGTTGAACTGTCATGAGGCAGTGCAGGGATCCTTGACGAATATGGCCATTTTGTTATTCTCCTTTGGAATGCTCTTCTTCATGCTTTGGAAGTATGAAAGAGGCATTGTCAGTTTTGACAGTATGCTAATAACAGTCATTGCTATGATGGGTTCTTTTGGACCGGTGACGGCACTGTCTAACCTGTCTAATAATCTGAATCAGACACTGGCCAGTGGAGAGCGTGTTCTCTCTCTGTTGGAAGAAGAACCGCAGATTGAAGAAGTTGCCGAAAAAGAACAGACTATATTTGCAGGTGCAAAAGCAGAGCATGTGGACTTTGCCTATGAGGAAGAACAGATTCTGGAAGACTATTCCATTGAGCTCCCGAAAGGAAAGGTTGTGGGAATCCACGGGGCGAGCGGTTCTGGTAAATCTACGCTGCTAAAGCTTTTGATGCGCTTCTGGGATGCAGACCAAGGAGATATTCGAATCTCCGGAAAGGACATTCGTGAGATTAATACAAAAGATCTGCGGGATATGGAATCCTATGTGACGCAGGAAACATATCTGTTCCATGATTCCATTGCCAATAATATTGCAGTCGGAAGACCGGGGGCTTCCAGAGAAGAGATTATAGAAGCGGCAAAAAAAGCTTCTATCCATAAATTCATCATGACGTTGCCAAATGGTTACGATACGGAAGTTGGTGAATTGGGAGATACCCTCTCTGGCGGAGAAAAGCAGCGAATCGGGATTGCAAGGGCATTTCTTCACGATGCGCCGTTCATGCTTCTTGATGAGCCGACCAGTAATCTGGATTCCTTAAATGAAGGAATTATTCTAAAATCATTACATGAATCCCGAGGGGATAAAACGGTGGTGCTGGTATCGCATAGAAAATCCACGATGAATGTGACAGATGTAATCTATGAGATGGAAAATGGACGGATTTGTTAAATAATATTGAGATAAATTATCGATATTACGAAATGATACCAAAAAGAATTGACACAGGAGCATAAGATAGTTATTATATAAAATAATAAGTTAGCTGGAACTAACAAAGCTGTATAAAAGTGATTTAAAGAAAGATTGAGCCGCAAGGCGTTTTCTTTCAAAGTATAGGTTAGCCATTACTAACCAAGAAGGGAGATGCTGAACATGAGTGTGGTAATCATAGGTGGAAATGAGTGTATGGTTCGAAAGTATAAAGATTTATGTCAGGAATATCAATGTGATGCGAAAGTATATCCGAAGCAGAAGAGCAGCTTGAAAGGAATCGGGAATCCGGATTTGATGGTGCTGTTTACGGGGACAGTATCACATAAAATGGTGCGCAATGCATTGAATGAGACCAAAGGAAGAGACGTTCGGATTGTTCGTTCTCATACAAGTTCAATGTCAGCTCTGAAGAGCATTCTGGAAGAAAATGTAAGACTGGAGGGAGCAGCATGTCCGATGAGATGATTATCCGTCATTGTTCGTCCACATTAGCAGGATTAAAGACAGGGAATGTGTTTAATTGTCCGTATTCAGATAGAAAAGAATTATTATCCGCTGTACGTTCCCTGAATCGACGTCTGGTACCAAAGGGAGTACGTGTGATTCCGCTGCGAATGTCTGCTGACCGGGTATTGCTCTATATTTATCGCCCGAATAAACTGGAAAATGATCTGGCAGCAGAAGATGCAGCGAAGATCCTGAGAGAATACGGATATTCTGTAGACGATTCCGATAAATGCGTAGTCCGTCTGAGTAAGCGATTGCATGAGTCAGAAGAATTTCCGCATGAGATTGGACTTTTTCTTGGGTATCCGCCAGAGGATGTACGTGGATTTATAGAAAATCGCGCATGCGGATACAAATGTATCGGATGCTGGAAAGTATACGGAGATGAACAAAATGCAAAAAAACAGTTTGAAAAGTATCAAAAATGTACGAATGTGTATTGTACACAATGGGCAAAGGGAAGAAGTATTGAACGGCTGACGGTAGCTGTTTGAATAGTTAACTGCCATGCATTTAGAAAGAAGAAGCCGCCATTGGCGGCTTCTTCAGAGTTATAGATCAAATTCTTCTAAAAGCTTCTTC
>NZ_JBNPOQ010000033.1:0-13252 GCF_050315235.1 Bariatricus sp. SGI.019
TTTCTTGGGATTTCTTTGGCTTTGAAATTTTTTATTAGAAAAAAATGGCATTTATATGCTCTTGACAAACATAGTTTCGATTTCTATAATAAAATATATCTAACAAAAGATTCGTTTGCAGACCAGAGAGCATGAATTCAGGGCTTGTACTGGTTTCGACGGGGGTCTGGAAGTTGGAGAAGCCATCCGTAGCGGGACACTACGATAAAAGTTCCAATTAAATATAAACGCAGACGAAAATTTAGCGTACGCTGCCTAATATCGGCAGCAGTCGGTCTTAGGTCATCCGCTGCTTAAGTAACCGGCTTCAACAAGGCGGAGCACTTCGTTTCCAAAGCTTTGAGGAGATGGAAGAACTTATGAAGCTACTAAAGTCAGTAACCTGTCATTAGGTGACTGACGGAGGGAATGTCAGAATAATGACTGTGATGGGAGATGCTCTGGTGGATGGGCTTTCGGACGCGGGTTCAACTCCCGCCAGGTCCACCAAAAAGTCCTTACTCGAACTTTTTACCATAAAAAAATTTGGTTCGTTCGATGTAAGTTCAGAATACATTGGATTTGGAGAATCTGAAACATGAAAATCACATCCGTAGATATTGCGGATGTGATTTTTTGTTATCTCAATTAATTCACTCAATTTTTTAAGTTCATTTCTGCGTGCTTGGTTAACTCGTGCAATAGTATCTTTTATTGGCTCCAATATGGTGTCGAAGGGAGCTTTGAATTCTACATTAATATTGAGTCCATCATTTCCATTGGATACTAAAAACCTAGATACAAGAGATTGGTTTATTAGACGCTTAGTCATATCGCTGGCGGCTCTATAAGTCGTGCCACAGTTTTCGATAAGATCAAGGGCTAAATGTAGGTTGGCTAAAATATTTTCAAAAGTCACATTATGCATATTGATTTCATGTTCAACACTTGCTAATTCTTTAGCGATCTTTTTCTGTTCACTTTTCATTAAGTCTAGCGGAATGGCGTCAGAGTAATGCGCTTCAAGCAACTTTTGGCGTTTATGTTCCAGGGATATTTTTGTGCGATTCAATCCATCAAGCTCCGAGTTGAATTTTTCTCGCTCTTTCAGGATAATTGCTTGTAAATATTCCTCCAGATATTGGCGTAATTCTGGCGTAAGCTGATAATTATCGTAGATTTGCTCTATTTTCTTTTCGACCACATCAATTAATACAGCCTTCATCTTACAATCCTTTACTCGTTTGCTGTGTCGTCCTGCACAGACAAAGTAGGGATATACATCTCCATTCTTTTTCTTCTCGTTACTAACCATTAGGCGCGAACCGCATTCTGCGCAGTATACGCTACTTTTTAGGAAATGTGGGTGCTTTACTGTCCGTTCACCATTTATTCTAGAAGCAAGGATGGGTCAAACTACTACTTGATGTCCGAATAAAGAAAGAAACTGATATAAAATGGGGAACAAAAGTCCATGCAGAGCCTGGCGAATGTGTTCGTTTTCGCATAGGAGTCCAAAACATGAGTTCAGAGATGTTCAGAAACCTAGTACTTCGGGATCTTTTGCCAGATGGCCTATCATATGTAGAAGGCAGTACTATGATATTTAATACAGCACATCCCAAAGGAGTAACACTTAGCGATAAGATTATCCATGATAATGGCATAAATATCGGTGATTATGCTCCGGGAGCTAACGCATGGATTTACTTCAATGCAGTTACATCAGAAGAGCCAAGAGATAGAAATATGATTTATAGAAATGTCATTCAGGCAACTGTAGGTTCTGGTACCAGCAAGGAGATTTTCGTTGATGTTCTTATAGAAGCAAGTGAAGCACTATGAAGAAGGATGCAAGAAATAAATATACAAAAAATCCGCCAAGACTTTTTCGCATCTTGGCGTATTTCTTTTTTGTTCTTTTTATTTTTGCATCCTGTGCTGTTTTAGGCCGCACTGTTCGCCTCTTCGCCGTTCCGCTACAGGATCGCAGTTATTTTGTTATAGTGCCTAAATCTATATTTCTTCCATTCTAAGTTTCCTAACAACCCTTCAATCCCCACTACCAACCCATAGAAGAGAATGCTTTGGTTTAGGATGTTAATGATCTAAATGTACATTCTTGTTGGCAAAATAGCATAAAATTGTAAAAATGTCAATAGTTTTTTCGTGTAATTTGCATAAAATCAAGAGCGTAACAGAGGTGGTGAAATTATGTGTTTTTTAATCTATCTCGCATTTATTCCATTTACAAAGGCTAAATAACAAGCAAAATCTCCGATTGATTTCCGGTTATAGCTGTCGTCCTCTTCGTAACCAAGTTCATCTCGCCATGCAGCAGTTTTTTCTTGTTGCTTAAGATATCTGGCGAGCATATTAAAATGTGTAATCACCGAATTGTGACAGGATGTCCGGCTGGGGTCTTGTTTCATTTTTTCTTCTCGGCTCATCAATAGCCAATTTGCCCTAATGGCTGCATAGCGTGTCGCTACTTTTATAAGATCATCATATAATTCCAATGCATCTGAATCATTCCCGACTTCTGAAACGATTTGCTTATGGATAACCTGCATCTGCTCAAGAGACAGGGATTTTGGAAGTTTTGTATATTCTTCATAAGTACTAATCATGAGTATTTCCCCCTTCTTATTTTTTGGAAGTATATTTTAAATCTAAAATAGCACTTCGTCCAGTAGAATCTGCATTATCTTTCTGGTAAATAGTATGCGGATAGGTTCAGCTCATTTTCTTCATGAAAGTCCAATTCAACCCATTAATCTCGGACGAAATATGCCCTATAATAATTTTGTATCGTTAATTTTCTGAGGTGGATTTCTTGACGATCCACGTAAATTCATAAGCTTCACCGCTATCCAAGAAGCCCCTTGAGGGGGTCTACTTAAGTAGTGTAAAGTTGATGATCTTGGTCAGTTTCCCTTTCTCATCTTTAGTTTTCAGCGACAACATTCGTGAACATGGTACTGATTTTTGATCTTATTTTCCAAAAAAGAACAGTGTGGACATATTTTTTAATTATTTTTCAAAAACTACCTGATTGTGTGGGGTGCTTTCTTTTTAGAAGTGTTACTATAAAGTAGCTTAAACAGGCTTTTATCTTATACGCACAAAAAGGAGGAGTTTTTGATGAAACTAAAAAAATGGGGAGCGCTCTTGCTTGCATTATGCATGATAGTCATGGTGTTCCCGACAACTGCCATGGCAGACGAAAATACCCTGTCAGGGCCAGATGCGGAAAAGAAGAAAGTTATCGAGAATGATTTAATCGTTCAAGCGGGTTCAGCAGACAAACTGATTGGCCAATCACCCACGCCTGGAGATCTGCCACCTGTTATCTCAGATCCAGAGTGGGAGTATGATACTATTCTTTCTTATGTCAAAGCCACTGAGGATTATTATGATAGCACCGGTAAAAAAATGACAGAGGCTGATACATTTCAAAATGACAGTCGTTACACGTATAAAGTGACATTCCAATCTTTTGAGTCGTATCATGGAGACTATTATTATGTACTGTCTGGAAATAATAAAGTTTATATAGATATGAATGGCCAACGCGATTCTATGGATGTTTCCGTATCTGAGGATGCAAATGGCAATACAGTCATCATTGCAACTTACAGTTTCTCGATTGGCACGCCTCCGGAAGAACCGGTTAATGCCTATGAATGTTCTATTTACAACATGAATACCAACGTAAATCAGACAGGTGAAACAGCTAAGATGGATGTTGTTATTGGAGGAACAACCCAATATAGAGTTCAACTCTTCACGACTGACCCTAATGGATTAAAAGAGTATGTAACTACAGATTCCATGCGTTTTGATTACACTACTGTCAAGGATCTCAGTCAGTATGTAGATATAAGTGTTGAGACGGAATATAATTCGTATGTAGTTTCTCTTACAGGAAAACAGATGTTAAATGATTACTCTGGTTGTAATTTCTTATTCAACAACATCGAAGGAAATACCCTTCTTGGGGAAGCTGACGTGACATTTAACTTCATCGAACCAACAGATATTACTTTAAACAAAACATATAAACTATCCGATCAGACATGGCAGACTTTATATTATCGTTATCAGCCTGAACCAAATGGATCTCAGTACTATACCCTTCGGACAAATAATGTTCGGGATTGTACTCCAAACGATGGTCACGGAAAATATAGTATCTATAAGAGTACTGATAAAAATCCAATTATATTCATGCTTTCTCGATTGACAATGGATGAGGAATGTGAATTTGAGCTTGTTAAATATAAACTTCCGACAGAGATCAAAATCCTGCCAATACCCGATAGTATTATTGAAGATATAGAAAAGAATGGCAAGGAGGCTGATTTAAACGGTATTAAGTTTACAGTCACATACGATGACGGAAGTACTTATACGCATGAGTTGAATGGAGAACGAATGACTATATCAGAGGGAGACAATTCGTTTGTTCAATATGAAATGGACTGTTGGGATTTAGATAAAAATAAATACTGTTGCATTCCTGACTTTGAAAAAAATACAATAACTATTTATTCCTATACTTTTTTGAATACTTCTGATGGTCCTTATATTTCTGCTTCTGATGAGATTACATTCTCGGTACGGCAAAAAGTCAACATTACCAAAGGTCTCAGCGAAGTACCCGGCGATCTGGGAGATACGGAATATAATACGGTTGAAAAGATTGAAGATAAACTGACAGAAACCATCATTTCCAACGAAGGATATTCGGCTGATAATACTGTACTTTATGACATTGAGTTTGTAACAAGTGAAGATGGCGGCGAAACATGGATTCCTGTTACTGCCGAGAACTTCCCAGAAGAAGGAATTGCGGTAACACTTCCTTATCCGGAGGGAACCAATGCTGCAGATTATGACTTTACCGTTGTCCATATGTTCGATGAGGAAGTGAACGGTCATCATGCCGGTGAAGTGGAGACCCCTGCAGTAACAGAGGGCGAAAACGGCATCTCCTTCCGCCTGATGGGAACTTCTCCTGTTATGGTCGGATACAAAAAAGCTGCGGTTCCCCATACGCATTCTTATGGAAAATGGACAGACTGTAAGGATGGCAGCAATCATCAGCGCTCCTGCGCCTGCGGAGATGTTCAGAAGGAAGCCCACGTTTGGGATGAAGGGAAAGCCACAAAAGAATCCACCAAGGATGCCGAAGGGATCAAAACCTATACTTGCAAGACCTGCGGTGCAACAAAAACGGAAAGCATTCCTAAATTAACTTCCGATACGACACCATTTAAACCCGGCGATTCTGCAAATCCGAACACGGATACAACATCACCAGAGACCGGAGATTCAGCGAACATTGCTTTGTGGATAATAGTTATGCTCGCATCTGCGGCTGGATTAAGCAGTACTTATTTTGTAAGACGCAAAAACAAAATCTAATCATCAATCAAAAATAACATGTCCACAGGCGAAAGGATATTTCCTATGTCCCACGCTTGTGGGCATGATTTTTTATTCGTTACTCCTATTCCAAGAAACTACACTTTTGTGTGGGGCAGATTTTGTCTTTCATGCTATAATATTCTTATCGTTATCTAACTGCGCAGATTGGTTAGAATCATTTTTCTAAGGGGGGATAAAATGAGCGAGCGAAAAAAATCCGTTGTCCGGCTTTTTGCGGCTACGGCGTTGCTTTTTGCAGTCTCCGCATACCGGCAGCTTAGTATGCGGTATTGGCCAGAGGATTTTCTGCGGCCATATCTTGTCTGGGCTGTTTATATGCTCCTGCTTCTTCGCTGGCAGTATACCATCACGACGAAAATTACGCAGAAAGCTATGCATTGCCATTTAACTGCGCAGAATATCGTGAGTATCCTGTATTTAACCGTTCGCTTCATCCAGGATGCTTTCCTCTATGTTAATATTCCATGGATGCGCTTTACCGGATACTTCATCAATATCGCGGCTATTTTCATCCCGCTGTTCGGTCTTTACGGCTCATTCTATCTTGGCAAGGCAGACGATTATCGGATCAGCAAAAAGTGGTATCTGCTTCTGATTCCGGCGTGCCTTTTAAGCGTACTGGCGCTGACGAATGATCTGCATCATTTTTTCTATTACATTATGCCGGAGGAATCCCAGCCAAATTTGTATTTCCACCCCTACATCGGAACATATATCGTCTATATTTGGGGACTTAGTATCATCAGTTATCAGGTATATGTGATCTACCGGCGCAATGTCACGACGAAGTCTGATTCGCTTTACCGGAAGCTGATTCCCTTCTATGAGCCGATTTTACTGCTCCTGTTCAGCATCCCCTATGCGGCAACGGCATACGTTGTTCGATTTGAGCTTGTGGAATATTCAGCGGGACTGATTTTCATTCTTGTGCTTTGCTGGGAGCTCTATATCCTGACCGGACTGATTCCCGTCAACACGCAGTACAGTGAAGTATTCCGGCGTTCTACAGTGGCGATGCAGATTCTTTCACCGACCGGTGAGCGGATTGCAGTATCGGAAAATGCGGCGGAAATCACGCCTGCTATGCTGGAAGCTCTAAAGCAAAATCAGCATTTTTCTGCTACGGAAGATATTACCATGAACCTGCACCAAATCCCGGGCGGGTATATGGTCTGGCAAACCGATCTCTCGCAGATCAATCAGGCTTTACGAGAGCTTCAGAGACTGAATGCGGAATTGGAAGAAGAACAAGATCTGCTGGCACAGGAAATTCGAATTCAATCGGATGAGACAAGTATTCAGGCACGCAATGATATTTATGACAGCCTATCCTCGGAGGTGTCTGGGCAGCTTACCTTGCTGACAGAACTTTTATCAAAAGAATCCCTTTCAGAGAACGACTGGAACCGCATTTGCCTCATCGGCACGTATATCAAGCGGTTCTGCAACTTGCGGCTCACTTATCAGGAGCAGCAGACGATTCCGATGGGTGACTTAGCCATTAGCTTGCAGGATATGGCGAAATGCATGAAGAATCTTGGAATCATGACAAGTTTGGATTTTTGCCCCACATTGAATTTAGAACCAGAGCTGATTCTTCTCATTATGAAAGCCTTGGAAGAGATTTTAGAGGAGGCAGATTTTCGTCTGACTTCTGTGGCAATCCAAATCAGCGATACGGTTTGCTTTGAGATTACCGGTACAGCCTGCGAGTTTGTTTCCCATTCTTTGGAAGGCGGATATAGCCTTCAGACAGAGAAAATTCCGGCAGGCTATCGGCTTCTACTTTTGAAAGAAGGAGAGGTGGGGCAGTCATGAAAAAGAATATGTCAGCGAAAATGATTAAAAAAGCCATCGACTCTTACCCCGGCGGAATCTGTTTCTCCGCATTGGATGGGCGGGTCATTCTTGTCAATGAGAAGATGAACAAGCTGGCGCTGGAGCTGACTGGACATACAATTCTAAACGCAAAGGCGGCATGGGATGAACTCGCACACTTTGCCAATAACGGCAAGGCGGAAAAGCTAGACCAATCCTGGCTGCCGAAAGAGCCGGACAATGAAAATGGGGGCACTCATCAACAGTTGTTCTTCCGCTTCTCCGACGGCTCGGTCTGGCGTTTTGAGCTGAGATTTCTTGATTCCAATACCGTTCAGATTGAGGCGGCGGAAATTACAGAACTCTACCGACTCAGCGAAGAACTGTACGAGAACACCATTCGGCTGCAGGATATGCAAAAGCGTCAGAAAGCCTTGCTGGACAGTATCGTTGAAGTCAATTTGAATAAAGAGATTCTTGCGGCGAAAATGCATATCCATGATGAACTTGGGCACTGTCTGTTGGCTACCACCAAAGCAATTACGGAAGACAGTCTGGCCGAGAACGCCGATGTACTGCGGGAAAATTGGAACAGCACCATTCGTGATTTTTCCAATATTCCTATGGCGTGGACAGTTCCCGATTCCTCCTTGCAATCTGAACTGCTTCAGGTGGCGGAGCTGATTGGCTGTAAGGTTGTATTCCTTGGAGAACAGCCCACTCAGCGCAAAACCTTACAATTATTATATGCCGCTATCCGAGAGGCGCTCACCAATGCGGTACGTCATGCGAATGCCACGGAATTAATGGTAAAGGTCGAACAAAACAAGCAGGGTTATTACATTGAAATATCCGACAATGGTTGTGTATCTGTTTCAAGCATTACGGAAGGCAACGGCCTTAGTGCATTGCGGCAACGATTAGAACAAGAAGGAGCCTCCCTAAAAGTGCTCTGCGACAATGGCGTTTCTCTCATTGTCAATATTCCCTTTGATTTTGACGAAGCTCAGAAAGGAGGGCGAACATGATACAGGTTTTAGTAGTAGAAGATTCCAGGATTACCCGGGACGCCATTGAAAGTCAGATCGCCAAATCAGAAAAATATGTTTTGTACGCCTCCATAGAAAATGCAGCGAATGCAGAAATAGCCTGTCTTCGTGGGCACGTTGATTTAATCCTGATGGATGTCTGTACTGCCGATGAAGAATCCGGCTTGAAAGCTGCGGCAAAGATTAAGCAATACAACCCTAAAATCAAGATTATCATTATGACCTCCATGCCGGAACATTCCTTTATTCAAAAGGCAAAAGCATGTGGTTGTAATGGCTTTTGGTACAAGGAATATGGCAGCACTGCTTTGATGGAGGTTTGCGACCGGGTGATGAACGGCGAATTTGTTTATCCCGAGGACACGCCGGTGATTCGCATTGGGTACAGCAACAGCACCGAGTTTACCAGTCGGGAATTTGATATTATTCGGGAGCTTGCACAAGGCAGAAAATACGAGGAGATTGCGGCGGATCTTGGCATTACACCTAATACCGTCAAGTACCACATCAAGAATATTTTGCAGAAAACGGGCTACCAGAATACTTTACAGCTAGTGGCCGAGGTCGTAGAAAAGCGATTGATTCTGCCGAAATATTAAGGAGGATAAGCACATGGGTAGTTTAACAGATAAATATCAGCAGTTAAGAAAAGAGACAGAGGAAAAGCAGCGGATCGAGCAGGAGATGCAAAAACAAGAGGCGTATTATGGCAACATCATTAACCGGACAAAATTTGTGTGCAAAGAACATTGGAAAACAAATATGTATGAAGATATTAGCAATGCTTCTGTATATAAATCTACTTTATTATATAAATCTACTTTATTATCAAAGTTCGACCCGCAAAGGCAGGCTTTGTTTCAGGAGGCAGCAAAACTGATTCGTGAAGATAAGTGGATTTCATGGAAGATGCCCGGCAAAAAAGATACGTCTGTAATTAAACACTGTTATTCACTCGGCGAACATGAGATTTATTACGAGCTAGGATCTTACATAAAAACCAAATGGGCGGACGGGAGCATTCATGTTGGCGGTCACAAGAGATATTTCAGTAGAAAGTATGAAGTATTAGGTGGCTTAATGGATGATATACGGAAAATGGTAGCACAAAAAGCGGCCTATCGAGAAATGCAGGAATATTTCAGACTTATCAGTAATGCTGCTGTAGGTGCTTCCAGCTATGTGGAACTAAAGCATAGTAATCGAAGTATAGTCTTATTTAGAGATGGAGATGTACTTTATCGGGGACAGTATATTGAAAAAATGTCTATAAAAGAGCTTGAGGATTTTTTGGCAGAATCCGTGAATAGAATTAACAAATGATTTCTATATTCTTTTAGCTATCAATATAGAAAGAAAGGTGGTTTTTTATGAAGAAATACCATTCCGAAAAAGATCCCTTCAGAGATCGCACAATTATATACGATGAACACGGCAAAAAAGTCGGTTATAGCGAAAAGGCAATCTTTGGTGATCATGTCAATGTCTATGACTCAAAAGGAAATAAGGTTGCCAGACAAGAAAAATCATTCTTTGGAGACCATATTAATGTCTATGATGCTAAAGGGAAAAAGACCGGTGAACAACATCAAGCTCTCTTTGGAAATCATACTAATGTTTACGATGCCAAAGGGAATAAGGTTGGAGAAAGTCAACCGTCTTTCTGGGGCTCCGGTACAGATTATTACAGCCGGGAATCGGCAGCCTCACTACCCTCTGCGGCCATAGACCCGAGCAATTCATGGAATTTTGAGAACAGAAGTGCTCCACCGGCAAGCACAACATCCCAACACACCGTGCTATCTAACGAAATGTACTCAAACATATCCGAGGAAGAGCTTGCGCAGGCTGTAGCTACGAGTCATGAGTTAACCGTGGAAGAAGCCGCATCTTACGCAAAACTCTGTGTAAGCTTATTTGAAAAGGTAAATATCAAAACAGACGGAACCATTTTCACGAAAGAAGAATACAAGAAAAAGGTTCGCTACGGCTTCCTTAAACTCAAATCCTATGAAACAACCAAAACAAAATATGTTCCGGGAGAGACATATTGGTTATTAAAACGCCGAAACGAAAACGAAGAACGTGTAGGATGTTCTCGTGAGGAAAAATACATTTTGGTTCTCACTAAAAGTGGCAAGTTCTATGATGGAGAAATACGGGAAGAATACCGCCATAACGGAACCTATGTCATGCTGAGAAACGACTGGAAAGAATGTTCCACATATCAGTTGCACGAGCTTATTCCGCTTTTGGATCTTCTTTTGAAAAAGCATAGCATTAAGATGTCCTCCGGCCTGTATTGGACGCAGCTCCATCCACAAAAAAACGTAGGAACATCGCCGTCTTGCACTGAAAAAAAAGCAGATACCTCTCCAAGTGCTTCAACAAATCAGCAATATAAATATGTTCTGACGGCCTTAAAATCCGGAAATCAAGCGGATTTAGTGAAAGCAATTCGTACCCTATATGGCTGTGGACGGGATGAGGGCAAGCGGTGGGCAGAATCATCGCAGCTTATTATCATGCAAACCAATGATAAGAATAAAGTGACGGAAGCCGTAAATATTTTTGAAGGCGAATACGGTATCAAAGTTACTATCAATGGCAAATCAAAGCCATAGACTCTGACGGAAGAAGAGCAGGAAAAGTCAAAGATTGACGTAATAAAACAATATAGCTTTTACAAAGTACTCAATTCAATAAAGCATCTTGGTGGAGATCATTATAAATACTTATCCGGTGACTGTGTAAATATGAAAAAAACAGCAAATGGACAGATTACTTATGATGAGCTTATTGCAGAACCGAGAAGAAGCTATGGAGTAAGATATAAGCAGATAAAAACTTAATGCACGGCTCAAATTTGTCAGCTTAAATTGGGGGGGATAATATTAATGAAAAAATGCATGGCCGATGCTAAAGAATGTATTGAACGGATTAATGCAATGAGCAAGACCGATTTTCATCAAAGAATCTTGCGAGGCGTTGCTGCCAGTGAGGAGTTTTCTTGTTTGGTATCTATCGGCATTAAATATCCGACGCAGAGTCAAAAGCAGCATATATGCCAGATGTTGGTGCAGGCAGGAATTCCATTCGAATTCTCCGATGATCCGGATTTTGACGAGAAACTAACTAGAATAGCTTTTGCAATCACTACCAGTGCGGTTAAAGTTATTTAAATCTGAATAGTCGGATAAAAGCAGACAAGAAATGCGAATGGCTCTTGTCTGCTTTTGTTATTTATAATAGGTTCTTAATAATCGCGTTTAGCCATGCTCACTATATTCAGCGTAGTTACAAAATAAAAAACATCATTTTTTCAATATACGATTATTAGAGTTAATTCATGCACATCCACTAATAGCTCAAGCGATTTCTTTTTGCTTTTAGTCGTGATAATATTCTTAGCAGTTAGCATATAAGAACTAGGAATAAAATGACTGAAGGTGATATTTTAGATGAAGTAATAAAAAATGTTAGTATATGTTACGATAATGAGCAGCGTAACCTTGCCAAGATTGCAATTTCGGCACCGACCGAAGGCGTAATAAGAGATGCTGCCGGAAAGTTAGTGGAAAACGTACTTCAGAATATTATAAATACTATCAATGCATGTGTCCCTAATTATAAAATAGTATCAAAAGTAGGAAGTACTGATTACTTGTCTAAAAGTATTAATTATAAAGGCTCGTTATATAGTATGAATACCATCCAGGTAGATAGGCATGTTTTTTCCAATGGCAAAAGGATTGCCTTTATAGAAAATAAGACATATTTAGACTCGTGCTACTATGATCGAGCACTGGCTGACTTTAGAAAAATCATTGAATCGCTATCACAACATGGGCACAAGATAAGTGACTTAGATTTCGTTGTGTTTGCTGGGCAAAATGCGGCGAGCGAGAATACATTAAAAATGTACGAAGCTGATTTCTGGAACTTTACAAGGCATTATACGGATGGCGTAGGGATAGAGCCTAAAACTTTCTTTTTTCTAAAGGGCAAAAGATCCTCCAGTCATCCTTTATACAAAGAGAAACATCCACTAAACGAAGAAAATATAAAAGATCTTGCACGTATGCTCTTAAATGATGCTAAAATGTGTTCATGAATGACTTATTTCTAGATGGCAACATACAGATTATCAATTGCGATATGTTTGATGAATGCGGGCTATCATCTATTACAGATTGCGCCATCGATGCAATAATTACTGACTTTCCGTATGGAACACTAAATAAACGCAATGGCTGGGATAAGGTAATTGACTACGAAGAGTTCTGGAGAATAGTAAACAAAAAGAAGAAAGAAAATGCGCCCGTAATATCGACAGCTCAGATGCCATTTACAGCGTTTCTTGTTTCAACAAATTACAGGGACTTTAAGTACACATTAGTGTGGGAAAAGTCGAAAGCAACAGGATACCTTAATGCTAAAAAACAGCCTTTGCGTGCGCACGAAGATATAGTGGTGTTTTACAAAAAGCAATGTTGCTATAATCCACAGATGACGCAAGGAACTCCTTATAACAAAGGAAAAGCCATAAGAGATACTTTTGCGTATGGAAAGCAAAAGAAGGCAGTATTGGTTAAAAATGATACTGGTATGCGATATCCACGCTCTGTACAATATTTTGTTACCGCAGAAAGTGAAGGAAAACATCATCCGACGCAGAAACCAATTGCACTGTTTGAATGGTTAATTAGAACATATACGAATCCTGGGGACTTGGTCGTAGATCCGTGTATGGGATCTGGAACTACAGCATTAGCTGCCATTAGGACAGGAAGAAAGTTTCTGGGATATGAAAAAGAACCCGAATACTACGAAAAGGCAAAAGCTAGAATAATTGAAGAGGTAGATATGCCTCATCTTTTAGATGCTAGCTAATCTAGAAAATTATCTTTTCTAATTGTGTGTATTTATTGTTTATTACGAAGAATGGGCAA
>NZ_JBNPOQ010000034.1:0-10920 GCF_050315235.1 Bariatricus sp. SGI.019
TTGTGATTTGGCGAAGTATTGTCTTCCTTTCCTCAAAATGTTTCTGGTTATGATCTCTGATACTATAATGAAGCTCAGAATGTTCGGAATCTCCGCTTATGTTTGTTAAATGATAATAGCCTTCATACAATTCTGTGTCTCTTGGAGTCTCATTTTGCGGCAACATGTTGTTAATCTCGATTGCTATAAGGCTGGCGTTTACCATCGTGTTTTTTGCGCTGCCGGGGTGGGTGGAACATCCATGAATGGTAAAATCTGCCTGGCAAGCATAGAAAGTCTCGTATTGAATTTCTCCTTCCCTTTCACCGTCAAGTGTAAATGCATAATCAGCACCGAATTCTTCAAAATCAAAATAGTGCACTTCGTTATACATTTCTTCATCAGGTGTGAATGCAATGCAGATAGTTCCGTGAGGAATTCCTGATGTCAGGACGCATTCTGCCATTGTGATGATTTCAGCAATGTCGGCTTTATCATCAGTGCCTAGAATTGTAGTCCCGTCGGATGTTATTAAATCCTGTCCTTTCCTCGACTAATAGATTGGCTAATGTAAATTGTGAGTCAGTAGAAGGACATCTTTTTTGAGTAGAATCATTTGCTGTTTGTATTGTTGCATATTGTAAAAATCTTTGATAAGGTTTCATAAAAATCCCTCTTTATATAAAAAATAAGTATAGATAAAGTATAACAAAACTTAGCCCCTGGTAAAATACAATATTAGTTCGAAATACCGGGAAGAATAATAATGAGAATTTGCAAGTTTTGGAACAAAAAATTGCATATCAAAACGAAAAAGTCAGCTTTTTAACAATGTAAATACAATAAAAATGCAAGTATATATTGACATTTTTTCAATATATACGTAAAATAGCAGATAGTGACGCTACGAATGAATGAAGATACAGGAGGGAACCCCGATGACACCATATAGTCAGTTGAGTAAAGAAGAGTTATTAGCATTAAAAAGTGATCTGGAGCAGCAGTTTGAAGATATAAAGGGCAAGGGCCTGAAGTTAGATATGTCTCGAGGCAAACCGTCAAAAGCACAGCTTGATCTGAGCATCGGAATGATGGACGTTTTGACCAGTGAATCAGATCTGGTAAGTTCTGATGGCGTAGACTGCAGAAATTATGGAGTTCTCTGCGGAATCAGTGATGCAAGAAAACTATTGGCAGACATGTCTGAGGTGCCGGAGAGAAATATTCTTATCTATGGTAATTCAAGTCTGAATGTTATGTTCGATACCGTATCACGTGCTATGACACATGGTATTATGGGAAGTACTCCATGGTGCAAGTTAGACCATGTAAAATTCCTGTGTCCAGTACCAGGATATGACCGCCACTTCGCAATTACAGAATTCTTCGGAATTGAGATGATCAATATTCCGCTTCTGGAGACCGGACCGGATATGGATATGGTGGAGAAATTAGTAGCTGAGGATGATTCCATCAAAGGAATCTGGTGTGTACCGAAGTATGCGAATCCAACTGGAATATCCTATTCCGATGAGACGGTAAGAAGATTTGCAAGATTGAAGCCGGCTGCAGAGGATTTTCGTATTTTCTGGGACAATGCATATTCCATTCATCATCTTTACGATGATAAGAGAGATGTGATCCTTGAACTGTTAAATGAATGTATTAAGGCAGGTAACCCGGACATGGTTCTGAAGTTCATCTCCACTTCCAAGGTGTCATTCCCAGGATCCGGAATCGCCGCACTGGCAGCTTCTGAGGCAAATATTGAAGACGCAAAACAATATATGAAGTTCCAGACGATCGGGCATGATAAGCTGAATCAGCTGCGCCATGTACGCTTTTTCAAAGATATGCCGGGTATGTATGCACATATGCGCAAGCATGCGGATATCCTGCGTCCGAAGTTTGAGAAAGTAGAAGAAGTTCTGGAAAAAGAACTTGGCGGACTTGAGATTGGAACATGGACGAAACCACTTGGCGGATACTTTATCTCCTTTGATGCGATGGAAGGCTGTGCAAAAGCAATCGTTGCAAAGGTGAAGGAAGCAGGGCTTGTCATGACAGGTGCCGGTGCAACGTATCCATACGGAAAGGATCCAAAAGACAGCAATATCCGTATTGCGCCATCTTTCCCGACGGTTGAGGAACTGGCAGTGGCAGCAGAGATCTTTGTTCTTGGTGTAAAACTGGTAAGTATTGACAAGTTATTGAGTGGAAAAAATTAATAGAAAGTTATTGAGAATATTATCCAGTAAAGAAACGGGTATTTATATTGACAGGATAATTAAAAATTGATATCCTCTGGGAAGTTAGAAACAACTAACTACCCTGGGGATATTTTTTGCGCAAATATTTTTTTACACATGAGTTAGCGAGAACTAATTATCAATAATATGCAAGGAGAGAAGTGATGAAAAAGAGATGATGAAAAATCCAATAAAAATAATCTGGATGGCAGCAGGTGTGGTATTTCTGGGGATAGGAGCAGTAGGTGTTGCACTTCCGGTGCTTCCGACCACGCCGTTTTTATTGCTTGCTTCCTTTTGCCTGGCAAAGGGATCAAGAAGACTTCATGAATGGTTTGTAGGAACCAAATTATATCAGAACCATCTGGACAGCTTTGTAAGAAACAGAGCGATGACACTTAAGACCAAGCTAGGGATACTTTTCCCGGCATCTGCAATGCTTTTGCTGGCATTTGCGGCGATGCAGAATGTCTATGGCAGAGGATTCATCCTGTTTTTGATTCTATTCAAATATATCTATTTCTTTACATGCATCCGCACGATCAGGAAAGAGGCATAAAGGATAAGATGTCAGCAAAGAATAGCCAGCAAAAACGAGAAAAAGAAAAACAAGTTATAGATCAGATGATTGCCATATATTGCCGAAAGAATCATCGGCATCTGCACAAGGAGAATGGATTATGCAGTGCATGTGAAGAATTACGACGCTATGCAAGGATGCGGGTGGATCGCTGCCCATTCATGGAGACGAAGACTTTCTGCAATCAGTGCAAGGTTCATTGCTATCAGCCAAAGATGCAAGAAGAGATTCGAAAGGTCATGCGCTTCTCGGGACCGCGAATGCTTCTGTATCATCCGGGGATGGCAATCTGGCATATGATCAGTACGTTAAAGGGTTAAATATAGAAAAAGGACTTGCTTTTTGGCTTGTGGTATGGTACACTATCCTAGCGAATGGAAGTAGGTCTTTTTTTTATGCCTAAAATTAGGGTAGCCTCGCAAGCTACCAAGTAACAAGTTAATTTAGACAAACAAAGCGAGGTGGAAGTTGTGCGTACAAGAATCACATTGGAATGTACAGAATGCAAACAGCGTAACTACAACATGACGAAGGATAAGAAAGCTCATCCGGAACGCATGGAGACTAAGAAGTACTGTAAGTTCTGCAAGTCACACACATTGCACAAAGAAACAAAATAGTCGCTGCAAAGGAGTGGGTGTCATGAGCGATAAGACGCAGAAGAAAAGCTGGTTCAAAGGTCTTAGCAGAGAATTTAAGAAAATCATTTGGCCAGATAAGATGACAGTAGCAAAGCAGACGGCAGCAGTTGTTTCTGTAACCGTAGTTCTGGGTGCGATCATTGCGATCATTGATTTTATTGCCCAGTACGGAGTGGATTTATTAGTAAGATAACTGATAATCTGCACGCAAGAAAGGTGAGTTTATGTCAGAGGCAAAATGGTATGTAGTTCATACTTATTCTGGGTATGAGAACAAAGTAAAAGCCAACATTGATAAGACAATTGAAAACAGACATCTGGAAGATCAGATTCTGGAAGTTCAGGTGCCAATGCAGGATGTCGTTGAGATGAAGAATGGTGTCCAGAAGGCGACGCAGAAGAAGATGTTTCCAGGCTATGTTCTGATTCACATGATCATGAACGATGATACATGGTATGTTGTCCGCAACACAAGAGGTGTAACTGGGTTCGTAGGACCGGGATCTAAGCCGGTTCCGCTTACGGATGCAGAGATGGCATCGCTGGGAATCAGGGAAGAGAATATTGTCGTAGATTTTGAAGAGGGCGATACTGTTCAGGTAATTGCCGGTGCATGGGCAGATACAGTTGGAGTTATCCAGTCTATGAACATGCAGAAGCAGAGCCTTACCATCAATGTTGAATTATTCGGCCGTGAAACACCGGTTGAAATAAGTTTCGCAGAAGTTAAAAAGATGTAACTGCTATAAGCAGTGCACGGGTTACATTATTGGCTGCAGGGGAGCTCGCTCACCGACAGACATTTAATGAAAACCGTATAGGGCGACAGCCCTCAGCGAGATGAAGCGCAGTGCAATCGAGCTGGCACTGTGGAATAAGTAAAACAAAAAAGTGGGAGGGACAAAGATTCCCGGGAGTACCACAAGGAGGTAATTAAAATGGCAAAAAAAGTAACAGGTTATATTAAATTACAGATTCCTGCCGGAAAAGCTACACCGGCACCACCGGTTGGTCCAGCACTTGGTCAGCACGGTGTAAATATCGTTGAATTTACAAAGCAGTTTAATGCAAGAACTGCAGATCAGGGAGATTTGATTATTCCTGTTGTTATCACAGTTTACAATGACAGAAGCTTCAGCTTCATCACAAAGACACCACCGGCAGCTGTTTTGATTAAGAAAGCCTGCAACATCAAATCTGGTTCAGGCGTTCCGAACAAGACAAAAGTAGCTACGATCACAAAGGAACAGGTAAGACAGATCGCAGAGACAAAGATGCCAGACTTAAATGCAGCAACAATCGAGAGTGCTATGAGCATGATCGAAGGAACATGCCGCAGTATGGGTGTTAAAGTTACTGAATAAACGTGTAAACAAGAATCGTGGGAGGGTTATCCCGACATTACCACAAGGAGGTTATTTAGATGAAAAGAGGAAAGAAATATGTTGAAGCTGCAAAAGCAATTGACAGAGGAACTCTCTATGATGTTGCAGATGCAGTGGCATTAGTTAAAAAGACTGCAGTAGCAAAATTCGATGAGACTATCGA
Organism: Bariatricus sp. SGI.019; assembly: GCF_050315235.1. Taxonomy (NCBI): domain Bacteria; kingdom Bacillati; phylum Bacillota; class Clostridia; order Lachnospirales; family Lachnospiraceae; genus Bariatricus; species Bariatricus sp. SGI.019. The sequence continues at coordinate 4,998 of NZ_JBNPOQ010000034.1, forward strand.
AGCTCATATCAGAACCGGATGTGACGGACGTCACGCTGACCAGCAGATTCGTGGAGCAGTTGTACTGCCACACGGAACAGGTAAAAAAGTTCGTATCTTAGTATTCGCAAAGGATGCAAAAGCTGAAGAAGCTAAAGCGGCTGGAGCAGATTACGTTGGAGGAATGGAACTGATCGAGAAGATCCAGAAAGAAAACTGGTTTGAATTCGACGTTGTTGTTGCTACACCAGATATGATGGGTGTTGTAGGACGTATCGGTCGTGTACTTGGACCAAAAGGTCTTATGCCAAACCCAAAAGCTGGTACAGTAACAATGGATGTTACCAAAGCAATCCAGGAGATCAAAGCTGGTAAGATTGAGTACAGACTTGACAAGACAAACATTATCCATGTGCCATTAGGAAAAGCTTCATTTACTGAAGAACAACTTGCGGACAACTTCCAGACGCTGATCGATGCAATCAACAAAGCAAGACCTGCAGCAGTAAAAGGCCAGTTCTTAAAGAGCGTGGTTCTTACTTCTACAATGGGACCGAGCGTAAAAGTTAACCCATTAAAGCTTGTTTAAGAGATTGAAATAATCGAGTATATATGATGCCCCTGCCTATCGGCAGGGGCATTCAGACTGTAGACAAAGTCCCGGATGATAGTCCGGGCTTTTCTTATGTTTTAGTTATCCACAATTCTTTTTTAGAGAATTAATTTATCAAGAAAAAAGTGTATGTTATCCACGCGATAGTTTTATGTTGTCTATTCCCTTCATGGTATAATAATCTTAACAGGAGGGATTGCTTATGATGACAAGAGATGCTGATAAAAAAGAGAACAAATGCTCATGTTTTGTATGGATGACATGGTTCCTAGAGACCATCTTCTCCGAAAAATTGACAAAGCAATTGACTGGAACTTTATTTATGACTTAGTAGAAGATAAGTATTGTGCAGACAATGGACGACCAAGTTTGGATCCTGTCTTATTAATTAAAATCGTATTTATTCAGTATCTTTATGGGATTCGAAGTATGCGCCAGACAATCAAAGAAATTGAAGTAAATGTTGCTTACCGATGGTTTCTGGGTCTTGATATGTTAGATGGAGTCCCTCATTTTTCAACGTTTGGGAAAAATTATACACGCCGGTTTAAAGATACTGATCTGTTTGAACAGATTTTTTCGTATATCTTAGAAGAATGTATGAAACATCATCTAGTGGACACTTCTATTATTTTTGCAGATGCTACTCACGTAAAAGCTTGCGCAAACAGCAAAAAAATGAGAAAGCGGATTGCAAAACAAGAAGCTCTCTGGTATGAGGAAGAATTACAAAAAGAAATCAATGAAGATAGAAAAGCACACGGAAAAAAAACTTTAAAAGATAAAGATGATCATAACCAAACTCCACCTTCTACAGGCGGGAATCCTTCTAATGAAGAAGATGCCCTCCCGGAAGGAGCAAAAACACAAAAATGCAGCACAAGTGACCCAGACAGTGGGTGGTTTCGTAAAGGAGAACATAAACATGTTTTTGCATATGGGATTGAAACTGCTTGTGATAAACATGGCTGGATTCTGGGATATTCCATTCACCCTGGAAATGAACATGATAGCCGGACATGCAAGACACTTTATGACAAGCTACTATCATATCATCCGGAAATGATGGTCTTGGATGCAGGATATAAAACCCCGGCAATCGCACATCTCTTGATAGAAGACCAGATTGAACCATTGTTTCCATACAAATGCCCGCAAACAAAAAAAGGATTCTTCAGAAAATATGAGTATGTATACGACGAATACTATGATTGCTATATATGTCCGGAAGGAAAAATCCTAACATATTCTACCACAAATCGAGAAGGTTATAGAGAATATAAAAGCAACTGTATGGATTGTAAAAACTGCCCTAGCCTTTCAAAATGTACCGAAAGCAAAGAGCATGTAAAAATAGTAACACGTCATATATGGGCAGAGTATTTAGAAAAATGTGAGGATATCCGTTATACCATAGGGAACAAAGAAATCTATGATTTACGTAAAGAAACCATAGAGCGGATTTTCGGAACCGCAAAAGAACAACATGGTTTTCGATATACACAATATAAAGGAAAAGCGCGAATGGAAATGAAAGTCGGGCTTACATACGCATGCATGAATTTAAAGAAGCTGGCAAAAATCCTGGCAAAAAAGGAGCAGAAAGCATATGATATGTTGCACTCTTTAATAAAAGAAACGAGAAATTCCATTCATACAGAAAAGTTGGTGCTGGAGTTAAACTCCAGCACCAACTTTGTCTACAGTCTGAAATGGGGACGTAGTATTTTTCAAAAATACTACGTCCCCATTTGAAAAATTAACGGCTATAGTCGGAATATGGGCCGCTGAAAACGTGTCTTAAGTAAGCTACTGAATTTTTAGCGTCTACATCCAGCATTGCTTCGTCTTTGCAGAGGTCTCTCCAGACTTTGATGTCGCTTCCGACCTCTCCGCCTTTTAATACGAATGGCTCCATGACTACGTTTTTATCGTAACCGATGCGGCGAAGTGCCTGACCGATTTCAGCCCAAGGCATATTGCCTTTGCCAGGGCAGCGGCGGTTATTTTCGCCAACATGGAAATGTCCGAGTTTATCCCCAGCTGTCAGGATGGCATCAATCATGCTATCCTCTTCAATGTTCATGTGGAAGGTGTCGAGCATGACTTTTGCTGCAGGAACATCTACTTCTTCTACGAATTGTACGGCCTCTTTTGCTGTGTTTAACAGATAGCCTTCAAAGCGGTTCAAGACTTCCAGGCAATAGTCGACACCACATTCTCCGGCGATTTTGGCTACGGTACGAACATTTTTTACGCTACGTGCCCAATCGCTTTCTTTGTCAATTGGTTTGGAGTAATCCACTGGCCAGTAGGAGTAAATACCTCCGCCGATCGTGTGGATATCCATATATTCCAGCTTCTTTAAAATATCTGTGTAGAAGCTGATGGCATTTTTAATGACAGCCTCATCGGCAGAACCAAGATTCTCTGAAGCAGAAGGACCATAGCCTGCAGTTAAAATGACATCCTGAGCTTTTGCTTCGGATTTCAGGTCATCCATCTCTGCTTTGGTCATATCCTTGAGGGCAGCGCAGGAAATCTCTAATATATCAAATCCAAGAGATCTGACTTTTTTGATGTATTTTTTATAATCTGCAGCCCACTGCTTCTCCCAGTAAGCGAAATAAATTCCGTATTTCATGAAATATCCTCCTTTCTCGGTTTGAAAAAAATATTTTGTTACATATTGTTGCGCGAAATCTATTCTAATCATACTTTTTAAAAATGTATTTGTCAATAATGCTAATAAAGTTCTACAATTCAGTTGAGTAACAATGCGTAATATTATGCAATTTACACAAATACAAAAAGAGTTGCACAAACAATAGAGAGTAAAGTTACGTAAAACAAAAGAAATATTTACTTATCGATTAAAATTTGTTACTATAAATACTATAAAAATAAAAGGAAATGCATAGTAAGTCCGAGTGAGGGAGGGATCGCACATGAGAAATAAAAAAGCATTTTCAATTCGGGATATTGCTGCGCAGGCAGGTGTATCTACGGCTACTGTTTCACGTATTTTGAATCAGAAGGGCGGCTATTCCGGCGAAACAGAACAAAAAGTGTTGAATATTGTGCGGAACAGCTCTTATGAGCTTACGGATAAGACACGAGAAAAAGTCGTTGGGGTACTGATTCAGGATATTACGAATGAGTGGTTTACGAGTGTGGCGGCAGATCTGGAAGAACAGTTATATGAGAAAGGATATGCAGCGTGTATTTATACAACAAGCGAGAGCATACACAAGACAGACTGGTACTTTGATGAGTGTATGCGGAGACGGTTTGCCGGGATCATCATTGTATCGCCGACGCCGGAAATTGCCAGAAAAGCCAGAAATGCGAATATACCGATTATTTTCATTGACCGGACCCCTGTCCGCAAGGAGGATATCATCAGTGTAGAATACGACCATTATCTGGGTGGATATATGGCGACAGAGCATCTCATACGAAAAGGTTGTAAAAATATTATGTTTCTAGGAAAGGAGCAGGATAATCCGGCTGTCGGAGCGAGACTTCGGGGGTATCTGGATGCTTTGGATGATTATAAGCTTCCGCAGTCAGAAAAGCTGATTGTTGCACTTAATGATAACTATCATCTGTATGATACGGCATATCGGCTTACCTATTATCTGCTGAAAAAGAAGCTGAATTTTGATGGAATCTTCTGTACCAATGACTTAAGAGCTTTTGGGGCATTGCAGGCGCTTCAACAAAATGGAATCAGAGTTCCGGAAGAAGTGAAGGTGATCGGTTACGATGATATTTCTCTGGCAAGGCAGTGTTATCCAGCGCTGACGACGATCCGGCAGAATACGGAAGAACTGGCAAGAAATACCGTTCAATTACTGATGCAGCTCCTGTTTGAGCCTGAAACAGTAAATCATTCACATGTGGTGCTTCCGGTCTCTCTGGTGGAAAGAGGAACGGCCTGAGAATCCGTACAAGCTTAAATGAATTTCAGAAAAATACACAGGAAACGGGAAAAACATTTGACAAACAGAAGATTCGATGCTATGATAATTATCAGTGACTGCCGAAGACAGCAGGTGCGAAAGCGTAAGTATTACAATCGCCTGCCGAGGAAAGTTAGATTCGAATTTGTGAATTATAACACCTCTGTGTCTTTGGACATAGGGGTGTTTTTTGAATATTCCTTATAAGCAGTCGGACAAATAATATAAGGAGGTGCACCATTCGTGGCAAAAGTTGAATTAAAACAACCAATCGTACAGGCTATTGCAGATGACATCAAGGATGCAGCAAGTGTTGTATTAGTAGACTACCGCGGATTAACTGTTGCTCAGGACACAGAACTGCGTAAACAGTTAAGAGAAGCAGGAATCATCTACAAAGTTTGTAAAAACACAATGATGAAGAGAGCTTTTGAAGGAACTGATTTCGCAGCTTTAGACGAACACTTGGAAGGACCAAGCGCTATCGCAATTTCTAAAGATGACGCAACAGCTCCGGCAAGAATCCTTTGCAAGTTTGCAAAAGATGCAAAAGCCCTTGAATTAAAAGCAGGTGTGATTGAAGGTACAGTATATGATGTTGACGGACTGACAGAACTGTCCAAGATTCCATCAAGAGAAGAATTACTGTCCAAGTTACTTGGAAGCTTACAGTCACCTATTACAAATCTTGCTCGTGTTCTTAACCAGATCGCAGAGCAGGGCGGCGCTGAGAACTGTGTAGCAGCAGCTCCTGCAGAAGAAGCTGCAGAGGAGTAGAGCACTTATCGAGGTATTTTCGAGATTAGTGCGAACCCGTTCTTTGAACTTAGCGAGGTGTTATCGAGCTTAGTGAAAAGAACTTCATTTAAGAATTAAAAAAATAAAACAAAAATGGAGGAAAATAAAATGGCAAAATTAACAACAGCTGAATTTATTGATGCAATCAAAGAATTATCAGTATTAGAATTAAATGACTTAGTAAAAGCATGTGAAGAAGAATTTGGTGTTTCTGCAGCAGCAGGTGTAGTAGTTGCAGCAGCAGGCGGAGAAGCTGCAGCAGCAGAAGAGAAAGATGAGTTCGATGTAGAGTTAGTATCTGCAGGCGCATCTAAGGTTAAAGTAATCAAAGTTGTTCGTGAGATCACAGGACTTGGATTAAAAGAAGCTAAGGCAGTAGTTGACGAAGCTCCGAAGGTAGTTAAAGAAGCTGTTTCTAAGGCAGAAGCTGAAGAAATCAAAGCTAAACTTGAAGCTGAGGGTGCAGAAGTTAACCTTAAATAATCAAAAAGATGATTTTTCAAAGAGCTGTTCCAATTGGAATGGCTCTTTTTGTCTTTTTAGAAGAAGTGTTGTAAAATCAGAAAAA
>NZ_JBNPOQ010000035.1:0-10829 GCF_050315235.1 Bariatricus sp. SGI.019
CATTTAAATTGTGAACAATCCGAGTGCGCTTGCTACGGAACTTATTAGAATCAGTACGAGGAAGACTGGAGCAACCCATTTAATAATGACATTGAACATTTTTTCTGCCTTGAAAGTTCCATCGGTTGCCTTTACTTCATCGGAAATTGTTTTTGGCTTGATGGTGAAACCAACAAAAATGCAAGTAAAGAATGCAACAATTGGCATTAATACACTGTTGCTGATAAAGTCCATGATATCCAGTACTGACATTCCCATCCAACTAATGAAGCTTAATGGTCCGAAACCAAGAGAAGAAGGAATTCCCATAATACATGCTAATACTGCAACGAAAATACCGGTAAATCTACGTTTCCATCCAAATTTATCCATGAAAACGGATACGATAGTCTCCATCAGAGAGATTGCAGAAGTAAGGGCTGCGAAAAATACGAGAACAAAGAAGATTGTTCCGATAACACCGCCGAATCTCATGCTTGCGAATACCTTTGGAAGCGTCATGAACATAAGTCCAGGACCGGCATTTAACATAGAACGGTCGCCGCCGGAGAAAGCAAATACAGCAGGGATGATCATCAGGCCTGCCAGGAAAGCGATTCCAGTATCAAAGATTTCTATTTGACGAACAGAGCTCTCCAGATTATTTTCTTTTTTCATATAAGAACCATATGTGATCATGATACCCATTGCCAGAGACATAGAATAGAAGAGCTGTCCCATAGCAGCCAGAATTGTTTTGGCGGATACATCGGACATATGTGGCTTTATGTAGTAGATAAGACCTTCCATAGCACCATCTAATGTAAGACCATATACTGCGATGATGATAGTAAGAATGACCAGAATCGGCATCATAATCTTACTAACTTTTTCAATTCCCTTTTCTACACCGCATAAAACGATCACAGCAGTGAATGCCATGAATAAGAAGAACCATCCGATTGGTTCAACAGAACCGCTGATGAAGTCAGTAAAGTAAGTATCTCCTGCGGATGCCTGAACACCGCCACTTATAAATACTGCAAAGTATTTGATGACCCATCCTCCGATTACAGAATAGTATGGGAATATAATGATTGGAACGAGAGATGCTAAAATTCCTAGAAATCCAAAACGCTTATCCAGGGATTTGAATGCTCCAATAGCGCTTAATCCTGTTTTGCGTCCCAATGCGATCTCGGCAATCATAAGGGTAAATCCGAAAGTGATTGCTAGAATCAGATAAATTAATAGGAATGTTCCTCCACCATATTTGGCAGCAAGGTAAGGGAATCGCCAGATGTTTCCCAGACCTACTGCAGAGCCAGCAGCGGCCAGAACAAATCCCAGTTTACTGGAAAAGTTACTCCTGCTATTCATATAAAAAAACCTCCTCAAAAATATAAAACTGACATTCCAAAATATAGAACATGCCCTATTATGGCATGAAAGCATAATTTTTTCAAGAATAATTAAGAAATATGAACGAAAAATCTTTAAATATGCAAAAAAAATTGTGAAAATAGATATTGACACATAAAAATATATATGATAAATTAGATAATGCGTGAGGCAAAAAAGAAAGTAGAGTATCCACTCTCACCATAGCACAATTGGGTGACTATTGGTTTGATATTGAGTATAGAAGTTCTTGTTATTATAGATCATTTTGTGCAGATATGTAAAGTGGATAGTCGAAAAACTATTCACTTATTTTTATTTATTTTATGATGGGGGTGCGCGACAATTAGCGATTTAATGATTAACGGGCAGATCAGAGACAAAGAAATAAGAGTTATTGGAGAAGACGGAGAACAGTTGGGTATAATGTCCCCGAGAGAAGCAATGAAGATTGCTCAGGAGGCAGAACTGGATCTTGTAAAGATTGCTCCGAAGGCTCAGCCGCCAGTTTGCAAGATTATTGACTATGGAAAATACAGATATGAGCTTGCAAGAAAGGAAAAAGAGGCAAAGAAGAAACAGAAAACCGTTGAAGTGAAGGAAGTGCGTCTTTCACCAAATATTGAGACCAACGATCTTAATACAAAGGTCAATAATGCAAAGAAATTCATCTCAAAAGGAAATAAAGTAAAGGTTACTCTGCGTTTCAGAGGACGTGAGATGGCACATATGCAGCAGAGCAAACATATTCTGGATGATTTCGCAGAATTACTTGCAGATGTTGCAGTTGTTGAAAAACCTGCTAAATTGGAAGGCAGAAGTATGAGCATGGTTTTAACTGAAAAACGTTAAAAATATATTTATAAATTTTAAGGAGGAAATTTATTATGCCAAAGATCAAAACAAATAGAGCAGCTGCAAAGCGCTTCAAAAAAACAGGTACAGGAAAATTAAAAAGAAATAAAGCTTACAAGAGCCATATCTTAACTAAGAAATCTACAAAGAGAAAAAGAAATCTTAGAAAACCAATCATTACTGATGCAACAAATGTAAAGAACATGAAGAAAGTATTACCATATCTGTAAGATATTGGGAAAGTATTGAAGGAGGAAATAAGACATGGCAAGAATCAAAGGCGGAATGAACGCTAAAAAGAAACATAATAGAACATTAAAGTTAGCAAAAGGATACAGAGGAGCACGTTCTAAACAGTACAGAGTTGCAAAACAGTCTGTTATGAGAGCTCTTACATCTTCTTATGCAGGAAGAAAACAGCGCAAACGTCAGATGCGTCAGTTATGGATTGCACGTATCAATGCAGCTGCAAGAATGAATGGATTATCATACAGCAAGTTTATGCATGGTTTAAAACTGGCTAATGTTGATATGAACAGAAAGATGCTGGCAGAGATGGCTGTTAATGATGCGGCTGGATTTGCTACACTTGCTGAGCTTGCAAAGAGCAAATTAGCATAATTTAGGAAAAGATTTACAGAAAGGCTGGGTACGTCAGGTATCCAGCTTTTTCTAATAGAGGAAAGGAATTAAAAAAATTCACCTCTCCTCTATTGACATTCGCAAGTTATCGTGGTAAAGTTTTACTAAACTGATGAGGAAGAGTAAGTACTGACAGATATTTGCCATACAGAGAGCCGCAGGTGGTGGGATTGCGGTAGGTTAAAGCTATCGGGAATGGGCTTCCGAGGGCGAGCTGAAATGGATGATCATAGCAGAGTAGGCAAGCCGGAGAGATTACTCCGTTAACAAAGTACGCGTATGATGGTACGCATGAGAGGGTATGCATGAAGTGCATATCAAGCCGGGTGGCACCGCAGGAGTTGATTTATACTACTCTTGTCCCTGCAATAACAATTGTATGGGATAAGGGTATTTTTTATTTTATTAGAATTTAAGCTGCCCTGTTCCCAGACACTTATGAATGAAAGGAGAACAGAAAAATGCAAGAAAACAAAATCCCTTACAAAATCTATCTTGAAGAGAGTGAGATGCCGAAGCAATGGTATAATGTACGTGCAGACATGAAGAATAAACCGGCACCACTTTTGAATCCGGGAACGTTACAGCCAATGACGGCAGAAGAACTATCTGGCGTATTTTGCGAGGAACTGGTAAAGCAGGAATTGGATAATGATAACCGTTATATTGATATTCCACAGGAGATACAGGATTTTTATAAAATGTATCGTCCGTCACCGTTGGTCAGAGCATATTGCCTGGAAAAGCAGTTACAGACACCGGCAAAGATCTATTATAAGTTTGAAGGAAATAATACAAGCGGAAGCCATAAGCTGAATTCAGCAATTGCGCAGGCATATTATGCCAAGAAACAAGGGCTTAAGGGTGTTACAACGGAGACCGGAGCAGGTCAGTGGGGGACCGCTCTTTCTATGGCATGTGCTTACCTGAATCTGGACTGTAAAGTATTCATGGTAAAATGTTCTTATGAACAGAAGCCTTTCCGCCGTGAAGTTATGCGTACGTATGGTGCAAGTGTAACACCATCTCCATCTATGGAGACAGAGGTTGGTAAAAAGATTCTGGCAGAGCATCCGGGAACAACAGGAAGTCTTGGCTGTGCCATTTCGGAAGCAGTTGAAGTTGCAGTGGGAAGCGAAGGATACAGATATGTATTGGGAAGTGTGCTGAATCAGGTATTACTGCATCAGTCTGTCATAGGAGTGGAAACAAAGACGGCTTTGGATAAATATGGAATCGAACCAGATATTATCATTGGATGCGCCGGAGGAGGCTCCAATCTTGGAGGATTGATATCTCCATTTATGGGAGAAAAATTAAGAGGAGAAAAGGATTATCAGTTTATTGCAGTTGAACCTGCATCTTGTCCAAGTCTTACCAGAGGTGTGTACGCATATGATTTCTGCGATACCGGAATGGTCTGCCCACTGGCGAAAATGTACACATTAGGCAGTGGATTTATTCCATCTCCAAACCATGCTGGTGGATTGCGATATCATGGTATGAGTTCTATCTTGTCACAATTGTATGCAGATGGATATATGGAGGCTAGATCCGTGGAACAGACATCCGTGTTTAAGGCAGCTGAACAATTTGCAAGAGTAGAAGGTATTCTTCCGGCACCAGAAAGCAGCCATGCTATTAAAGTTGCTATTGATGAGGCATTGAAGTGCAAAGAGACAGGTGAAGAAAAAACAATAGTGTTTGGCCTGACTGGTACCGGATATTTTGATATGGTTGCCTATGAAAAATTCCATAACGGAGAAATGAGTGATTATATTCCAACGGATGCAGATCTTCAGATCGGATTCGATGGAATCCCCAAATTCCCTGGAAGTATGGAATAATTGTCCGATATAGAATATTTATTTTCTGTTGGTCTGATATTTAGCAGCCTGACCGAAGAAGAAAAAGCCAAGAAGGAACATAACTGAAAGGGAGCCGACACCTGCATTGGTACTTCCACTTAACTGACTGATAAATGATACCAGGAAAGTGCCAAAGAAGGAGGCTCCTTTTCCGCAGATATCCATAATTCCAAAATATTCACCAGATTTTTCAGCTGGAATAATCTGTGCAAAGTAAGAGCGAGAAAGTGCCTGTATAGCGCCCTGGAACATTCCTACCAATACAGCCAGAATCCAAAAATCAAGCTGTGTATCTAATTTGATGGCATATAAGGCAATACCTGTGTAAGCTAAAATGCAGATTTTTATTAAGGTTACAGACGAGGCTTTCTTAGATAAAGATCCAAAGATCAGCGCACAAGGAAATGCCACAATCTGAGTCAGCAAAAGCGCCAGTAATAATCCAGTACTGTCCAATCCAAGTGACTGGCCGTAAGCGGTTGCCATATCAATAATGGTATAAACCCCATCAATGTAAAAGAAGAATGCCAGGAGAAAAAAAAGAATTTTCTTATCCCTGGTAATTTCGCTAAATGTCCTGCCCAGACGTGAAAAACTATTGTGTACTATATGTTCTTGCATAGAAATATAATATGTTTGTTTGTAATTTTGCAGAAGCGGCAGAGAAGATATCAGCCACCATGATCCCGTTATAAGAAATGCTATGAACATTGCATGTGACATAGCAAGATTTAGCTTATCGTAATTTAATACAACAAGAAGTGATAAGATAAAAGGAATACAACTTCCAATATAACCCCAGGCATACCCGTTTGAAGATACGGTATCCATACGTTCATCGGTCGTAACATCCGTAAGCATAGCATCATAGAAGATCAAACTGACAGAGTAAGCTGTCTTAGCAACGACAAAAATGCAAAGAAACCAGAGCCAGGATGGAGCAATTCCCAGCAGGATACAGCTGATCACGCCAAGAATCATAGAGCCGGCAAAAAGACGTTTCTTATAATTCTGGACATCGGCAATACTACCTAACACTGGTCCTAGAAAAGCGACAATCAATGTAGAAACAGAGACGGCATAACCCCATTAAGCCAGATAATCTACAGAAGATAAGCCTGCCTTGTCTCCAAGATAGTTAAAGTAGATCGGCAGGATGGTAGAGACAAGAAGAACGAAAGCGGAATTGCCGACATCGTAAAGTATCCATTGTTTTTCTAAAGTGGTAAGTTTAAATTTCATATATGTTTCCTTTCTGTTTAATGGTTTCTACAAGGATATGATTTTTTGTTTCCAGTTATCTCCGGCACCAAAAGTATGTTGAAAATAAGAAGGAAGCGAAGCATTATCCTTTAAAACTCTCTGATATTGTAAAATAGCGTCAGCTGCAGACTGTATAGCGTCATGATACAAACGGTTTAATAAAAGACAATAGTTGTGGCAAGAGGCATTGGGAAAAGGATTCATTATCAGACCATGCATAGAATCATAATGACCGATAAGTTTCATGGCATTCAGAAGCAAGGCGCGTTTCGGGTAATGAGGGGCATGCAGCAAATGATGAGTTTGAATCATTCCTCTTAAAGCAGTTTGAATATTGTCTACAGTCAAAGTGGAAAAGCATGGGGCAATGATTTTGGCATTGCTTTTATTGGGATAAATATGCTGAATCGGGACATAGGTCTTTGGATCACGGTTGTCTTTTTCCATGAAAAAACGGTCTAATTCTGTTTCAATCTCAGAGTGGCTGATCTTGCTTATGTAGATCATTTTTTCAATATAAGGGTGACAGATACTATCCAGAATAAAATGACAGACAAACCCATAAAGATAGGATTCAAGTGCGTCTTGATTTAAGGCATATTTCCACGCAGTAGCATTTTGTGTAAAAAATTGTGCGGCAGGTTCGTCGTGCATCTGGTACCCAATCTGATTGATCGGATTGGTACGTAGTGGATGATAATAAAAAAGAATGTCGGGACCGTGCAGACCGATATCATATAACTGACGATAAGACTCAATCTGTTGTTGCAGTTGAACCGGCAAAGTGACCAGGACATCTCTTCCAAATCTGTAATGTGTATAAGTAGATGGCATATGATAACCTCATTTCGTATTCTTTCTATCAATTATATTATGGCGTGGCTGTGAAAAATTCAATCACGAATTCTGTAAAATACAAGTAAAGTTTGATTTCTGAAAAATCTTGTATATAATGAAAACAAGAGTGAATTACGGAAGGAGACTACAGCATGGATATTTTAGTTGTCGTAGATATGCAGAATGATTTTATTAACGGAGCATTGGGAACAAAGGAAGCAGAAGCAATTGTCCCGCAAGTTGTGGAAAAAATTCGGGATTTTAAGGGAAGAGTTCTTTATACCAGAGATACACATGAGAAGGATTATCTGGAAACACAGGAGGGAAAGAATCTTCCGGTAGAGCACTGTATCAGAGGAAGCAAAGGATGGGAATTGAATGCCGAGATTGAAGCTTTGCGTGAGGAAGTGCCTATTGATAAGCCGACTTTTGGTTCTACAGTACTTGGACAGTTATTGAAATCACAAGATACAGAACTGAAAGAAAGAGGAGAGACAGGAGTTGAATCGGTTACCTTAGTGGGACTTTGTACAGATATCTGTGTTATTTCAAATGCTATGTTGATAAAGGCATTTCTGCCGGAAGTCCCAGTGATTGTTGATGCCTCATGTTGTGCTGGAGTAACACCGGAAAGCCATAAGAATGCATTAAAAGCAATGGAAATGTGTCAGATTACCTGCATGAACCAATAGAATGACAATCATCCATATAAGAGCGGGGATATTATGAAGGAGGAAAAAGTATATGGATAAATTATTCTTGGTGGGATGTGGCGGAGCAGTCGGGGCAATCTTGCGCTATGTGATCAGTCTTGTGCCATGGAAAGGAGAATTCCCGCTGCTGACACTGATTACGAATCTGGCAGGTGCAATCCTCATTGGCCTGGTCGTAGGGCTTGCTTTCAGTAAAGATACAATCAGCCCGAATATGGTGCTCTTTTTTAAGACGGGAGTATGTGGTGGATTTACAACATTTTCTACTTTTTCACTGGAGGCATTGACTTTGCTGGAACAAAATCAGAAAGGGGTTGCAGTTGTCTATATCTTCTTGAGTGTAGTAGGATGTGTGATCGGAGTCTGGTTTGGGAAAAAGCTGATTATGAGATGAAAAAAGAGTTCCGGCTGGAACTCTTATATTATGAATATTGGTCTATTCTGGATAATGTAACTGTTCGTCAGTGATATTCAGAAGTACTTGATTCAGATATCTGCTTGCCAGATACTTTGCCATCGGTAGATTCATGTCCAGATAATTGCCACAGTCTTTGGCGCAGGCACCGGGAACTTCTCCCTCAAATTCTGCAATAAAGGTAAACATCTCGGTCATCAGAGGAACAATATCTTTGGATTCATAATTGCCGGAAAGAAGCAGATAAAATCCGGTACGGCAGCCCATTGGTCCAAAGTAAATAGTCTTATTTGCAAATGTTTTATGATTCCGCAGGAATGTGGCACCGAGATGCTCAATCGTGTGAACTTCGGCGGTATTCATAACCGGTTCATCGTTCGGACTGGTCATACGGATATCAAATGTGGTTACGGGATGACCTTCCACCTGATCAATACGAGAAACATAGAGTCCTGGTATCAGGCGGATATGGTCTATTGTAAAACTTGTGATTTTTTCCATAACATTCATGGCTCCTTTTTATTTTCTAAGCTATTATAACACTTTCTATGTGAATTTGCTATGAAAAACATAAGGAGATGTGCTATACTTACAAGGTACGTTAAGGAGGCTAATGATGAAGATATATTTTGTAAGGCATGGAGAGACGGAGTGGAATAAGCAAAAAAGGATTCAAGGCCGGGTCGATATTCCGTTGGATGAATTTGGCCGGATGTTAGCAAGAAAGACAGCAACAGGTCTTGCAGAGATTCCTTTTGACGTGTGTTATTCCAGCCCATTATCCAGGGCGAAAGAGACAGCAACTATCATTCTGGAAGGAAGAGATATTCCAATTATAGAAGATGACCGGATTATAGAGATGGCATTTGGAGAGTATGAAGGTAAGTGCTGTTCCAAGAGTGGATGGAATCTTCCAGAAGAATTCCACAGGTTTTTTGATGAACCGGAGAATTATGTACCGGCACCGGGCGGAGAGAATTTCGCAGAAGTAAAGAAGCGTACAGGGGAATTCTTACAAGAACTTTTCCAGAAAGAACAATATCAGAAGAGCAACGTGTTAATTTCAACCCACGGTGCGGCACTGGCGGGAATGTTAAATTATATAAAGGGTAAACCTCTGTCAGAGTATTGGGGCATTGGCGTACATAGGAACTGTGCAGTAACAGAAGTGCAGGTAACAGACGATGTCCCTGAGATTTTGTCAGAAAATGTGGTCTATTACAATGATGAAGTAGAACCATGGGAAGAAAGATGAGAGTGGAGGAAGAAAAATGATTAACGATAAAAAAGTATTATTTAGCGGAATGCAGGCAACCGGGAACCTTACATTGGGAAATTATCTGGGAGCTTTGAAGAATTGGGTAAATTTAAGCAATGAATATGAATGCTTCTACAGCGTGGTAGATATGCATTCTATTACTGTCAGACAAGATCCGGCAACGCTCAGAAAGAGAGCAAGAGCATTGTTGACTTTATATATTGCAGCAGGCCTGGATCCGGAGAAGAATTGTATCTATTATCAGTCCCATGTTTCAGGTCATGCAGAGCTGGCATGGATCCTGAATTGTTTTACTTACATGGGAGAACTTAACCGTATGACGCAGTTTAAGGATAAGGCTGCAAAGCATGCAGATAATATCAATGCAGGTCTGTTCACATATCCGGTATTGATGGCAGCGGATATCCTGCTGTATCAGGCTGATGTGGTTCCGGTAGGAATTGATCAGATGCAGCATCTGGAACTGACCAGAGATATTGCAGAGCGTTTTAATAATATCTATGGTGATGTCTTTACGATTCCAGAAGCTTATATCGGCAAAGTAGGAGCTAAGATTATGAGCCTTCAGGATCCATCAAAGAAGATGTCCAAGTCTGATGAGAATCCAAACGCAAGTATTTACCTGATGGATGATCCTGACACTATTATGCGTAAATGTAAGCGTGCTGTAACGGACTCTGAAGCACAGATTTTATATCGTGATGAACAGCCAGGTGTAAAGAATCTGATTGATATTTACAGTGCATGTACAGGCAAGAGACCGGAGGAAGTTGTAAAAGAATTTGATGGCAAGGGTTATGGTGAGTTTAAGGTCGCTGTAGGAGAAGCTGTGATTTCTGTATTAAAGCCATTGCAGGATGAAGTTGCACGTCTGGAAAAGGACAAGGCTTATATTGATGGTATTATTAAAAATAATGCTGAGAAAGCACAGTATTATGCAAATAAAACATTGAGAAAAGTTCAGAAAAAAGTTGGATTTCCAGAGAAAGTACGTTAATAGAAAATAGAATATAAGGCGGGAGAATAGAGAGAGTGACCAAAATGATGAATATCCAGACGGCAGGTCAGCAGAAATATTATGATTTTATCCAGGAGAGGGCAAAGAGACTTAAGACAGGTATGATTGTATGGATCAGCCTGCTGGCGGTAGCATTGATATGCATGTTTTCCAATGTTAAGTTAGCGATTGTCCTGGCATTAGTCGGAATTTTTCTGGCAGTGATGAATATAAAATCACAGAAAGCATTGAAATCTAAATTGGATGGGGTTACCGATAAAGAGGAATTCTTTCATCAACTGGCAGATCCTTCGACACTGCAGATTCCAGAATATCGTTTAATAATCTTAAAAGATTATGTTCTTGTGGAGAAGAGTGATATCTGTGTGTATCAGTTGGCGGATATGCAGAAGATAGAAGTCGGACTTCAGGGAAATATCGGGAAAGTATTGTTTCTAACTGACAAGCAAGGAGCACGACATGAAATCGTATCCTGCACGAAAGGAGATGGAATGCAAGAAACTTTCGATAAAGTTTATTATTCGTTGCATGAGAGAATGGGAATTTAGATTAGTTAGTA
>NZ_JBNPOQ010000036.1:0-10605 GCF_050315235.1 Bariatricus sp. SGI.019
AAATATTTCTTGTATGCAGTTTTGAAGGTACATACCTTTAATTAAATATTCCTCGATAGCTCAATGGTAGAGCACACGGCTGTTAACCGTGGGGTTGTTGGTTCGAGCCCAACTCGGGGAGTTAAAACCTGTAGACTTCTTAGTTTACAGGTTTTCTTATGCGTATATGTTTATTTAGAAGAGGTGTACAATGTTTAAGAAGAGTAAAAACAGTCAATTCTTTGGAAGTATGGGATTAATTGGAGCAACAATTATATGGGGATTTTCATTTGTAGTAGTCAAAGATTCAATTGCCAGTATTCCAGTCCCTTATCTTGTTGCATTTCGGTACATATTAGCATCAGCTGGAATGTTACTGTTGTTTTCATTTAAATTAAAAGAACTGACTTTTAAAGTAATAAAACAAGGAGCTGTTTTGGGACTTTTCTTATGTATAGGTCAATTTTTTCAGACATTGGGATGTAAATATACAACTGCAGGAAAGAATGCTTTTATTACGACAGCATATGTAATTCTCGTACCATTTTTATGTTGGATAATGGAGAAAAAGAAACCAGGAAGTATTCAAGTTATTTCTGCAGTAATTGCAATTATAGGCATTGGACTTCTATCTTTAAATGGAAATATGCATATCCAATCAGGTGACTTTTTGACGATGATCTGCGGAATTATGCTTGGATTTCACATTATCTATATAGATCGCTATACTAGGGAGACAGATCCTGTTCTGTTGACTATGATCCAATTTATGTTTGCGGCCATATATATATGGGCAATTATTGGAGTTACACGTATGCCATTTCCAACACAGGTATTTCATCCAGAACTTTTTACTAAGATTATGTATATAGGACTGGCAAGTACAATGATGGGATTTTTATTACAGATTGTATGTCAGAAATATACGAATCCAAGTGTTGCGGCAGTTATTTTATCTATGGAATCTGTATTTGGAATGCTGTTCTCTGTGATAATCTTGCATGAAAAATTTACGATAAAAATATTAATTGGCTGTGTATGTATGTTAATAGCTGTACTGTTATCTGAATTAAAGGGTACGCAAGAAGAAGTAAATGTATGATATCGATTTAATGTCTCCAAATAAGAAATATGCCTAAAATTTCTCTTTGCTTTTTTGATAATAATTACCAAAATTACATTTCTGAGAGTGACTTTTGCTTACGAAAAGAAGATTAAAATGATAAAATATATTGTGAAAAGGGCTCAGACAGGTAATTTACATGATAAGGATTGTTTCATTCAAATTCACTGAATGCAGCAATCCTATTATATTAAAAAAGAGGAGGAATATTATGAAAAGAGTGAAAGCGGCATGTATCACGCAGACATTACATTTCTTTCAGAAGGATGATATTGAAAGAAATTATGCGACAAAAATGGTGGAAGAGGAAGTAAGAAAGTACAAAGCAGGGTTAGACAAAACGGGAACAAAATACAGAATATTATCTGAAGAGACATTGGAAGATGGCTCCGTAATGATTGAAATTAAAAAACAGTATAATACTTCTTCTGTCGGAACTTATCTGGATAAATAAAAAATGGGCAAGGTCAGTTAAGATCTTGCCCTTAATTATATTATTGGCTCCTTTTTATTCATTATATCCGTTAGGATTCTGGGACTGCCAACGCCAGGTATCTTCACACATTTCATCAAGTCCACGTTCTGCTTTCCAGCCAAGGATTTTCAACGCTTTTGAAGGATCTGCATAACACATAGCGATATCACCGGCTCTGCGAGGCTTGATCTCATATGGGATTTCTTTTCCACATGCTTTGGAGAAAGCCTTTACCATATCTAACACAGAGTAACCAACTCCTGTGCCAAGATTAATGATATCGAGACCTGGATTTGTTAGAATGTAGTCAATAGCTTTTACATGTCCAATAGCCAGATCAACAACATGAATATAATCGCGCACGCCAGTTCCGTCCGGAGTATCGTAGTCATTTCCAAATACACCTAATTTCTCGAGCTTTCCAACAGCGACCTGAGAAATATATGGCATTAAGTTATTTGGGATACCTTTTGGATCTTCGCCGATTCTTCCACTTTTATGAGCTCCGACTGGATTGAAGTATCGAAGCAGGATTACGTTCCATTCTGGATCAGATTTCTGCAGGTCTGTCATAATCTGCTCCATCATAGATTTGGTCCAGCCATAAGGATTCGTACATTGTCCTTTAGGACAATCTTCTGTAATAGGCATTACTTCCGGGTTGCCATATACAGTAGCAGAAGAACTGAAAACGATTCTTTTTACATTGGCACTGCGCATTGCATTCATAAGTGTCAATGTTCCAGTGATATTATTCTGATAATATTCCAAAGGCTTGCGAACAGATTCGCCGACTGCTTTCAGGGCTGCACAATGAATAACAGCATCGATAGATTCCTTCTGGAATAATGTCTCAAGAGCTGCGTGGTCACAGACATCACCTTCGTAAAATGTTACTTTTTTACCGGTAAGTTCTTCTACCCTTTTTAAAGATTCTTGAGAAGAATTACAGAGATTGTCAAACACAGTAACTTCGTACCCCTGGTTCAAAAGTTCTACGGCAGTGTGACTCCCGATATAGCCCGCTCCACCGGTGATTAATATATTTGCCATAATAGTTCCTCCTCCTATTGATTTTTAGTAAATACATACTTTATAATTATTATGATATTGAAGTAAATTGTCAATAGCAATAAATATAGTGGATAAAAATATAAGAATATTGAGATGCTAAAAAGTGTGATGATGCATATGAAATTAACATAGAAAATAATATAAGAAAATCAGAAAAAAACACAAAAAAGTGTTGCAAATTATCGTGGTATATGGTATTATAAATCTCGGTCACCACGGAAGACGTGTTGACATAGATTATGGCTCCGTGGTCAAGCGGTTAAGACATCGCCCTTTCACGGCGGTAACACGGGTTCGATTCCCGTCGGAGTCATTTCGCCGATGTGGCTCAATTGGCAGAGCAGCTGATTTGTAATCAGCAGGTTATCGGTTCGAGTCCGATCATCGGCTTAGTTCCTAACAGGGACTTACTGATTTTGGACCTTTAGCTCAGTTGGTCAGAGCAATCGGCTCATAACCGATCGGTCCTGGGTTCGAGTCCCCGAAGGTCCATTTGATATCGACTTGTAAGTTCGTATGAAACCCCACTAACAGCGTCGATATGTATCGCACGTAAGTGACCATAGTACGGTCACTAAGTGTTCATAACGAGGCCCAGTGGCTCAGTTGGTTAGAGCGCCGCCCTGTCACGGCGGAGGTCGAGAGTTCGAGTCTCTTCTGGGTCGTTCGTATCGCAAGATACGACGTAATAATTTCATATGGGATCATAGCTCAGCTGGGAGAGCATCTGCCTTACAAGCAGAGGGTCATAGGTTCGAGCCCTATTGGTCCCACTTTACAACATGTAATGTGTTGTGAAAATGCCGCAGTGGCGGAACTGGCAGACGCACAGGACTTAAAATCCTGCGGGACTTATACTCCCGTACCGGTTCGATTCCGGTCTGCGGCATTTAATAAAAGCTTAATCTTCAAGGGCACTGAAAAACTCCCATTTTTTGTGGGAGTTTTTCTTTATCTACTATATTAAAAAAACTGAATACAGATTTTGATAAAAAACGCAGGAATAGTACCGTATTTACCCTGCGAAACATGTCGCTAACCGCGTTATTCTTTTGGCATTTACGACAAACGCCGTAAAATACATTTGTACCCGCATGGCAAACAGCCCAGTCGAATCTGCTCTTCGCAGACCATGGGCTTCTTTCAGTTCGCCATTCTTTTCTTCGATTCGATGACGGATCTTTAATCGTTCCTTAAATTCATCACTTGCTTCAAATTCAAGACGTTCACGATTTTTTTCACTTACTTGAGTCACACAATAGCTTTGTGTCTTTCCGTTCCCGACCCGGCACTTATCCTTCAAAGGACATTTTTTACATTTCCGTTTGCTAAATACGTAATTATGATATTGATTACCGTTTTTGGCTTCACGTTTTTCAACACGCATTGCTAATTCGCCTGCGGAACACTGTAGTTTTCCAGCATCTTTATTGAAGGAGAACCCTTCCTCCAGTTCTGCTGCTGCGGCAGCTGCAACTGCGGTATTTGTCCTTGCAATTAATGTGATTTCTTCTCCACATATCTCTAAGTTTTCTTCACTTACATATGCCATATCACCTATGATTTCGGTCACTTCGATTCCACTTTTTTGGCACTCTTAATTAGATTTGGAAGTTCCTGACCATCTGGTGCTCCGCCATCTGTTACACTGATTCCGGCAATCAGCCGTTCTTCAGTTATGGCCAGATGGTTTTTATATCCATAAAAAGTACTGGTTGGTGTTTTATGTCCAAAACGTGCATCTTCATCGTCTTTTGAACGGATATCACGAATCTTCTCTGTTTCCAGTAGTTCCTTTATTTTTTCGTAAAGTTTCTGAATCTTTTTGCTCTCAATAGCGAAAATATCTTCTTTTAAAGCAGATAATAGCTCGTGAGTATATGAAATCTCTTCTTCCAGGCTGGATTCCAAAGAAGGTTTCTCAGGAAATTTTTCGGATAGTTCAAATGCATTTTTATAAATTTCTTTCCGTAACTGCTTACTCAAATCACGTAAAATCTGTGTCGGTGACTTTGCGCGGACAGATGCATTCGTGTGTGTAGCATCAACGATGATGGTTCCTGATTTAATCAGTCCTTTATCTAATGCCTGTTGTATGGTTTCCTTCAACATTTCCTCTAGGATATCTTCTGTAATCCGTGTCTTGCGGAATTTTGTCAGGAGACTGGGGTCGACCATGCGGGCTTCCGGTTCCATATCTAAAAAATATTTATAAGACATGTCGGTCTGGGCACTGTTAATTAGCCGTTCGTCTGACAAATCATATAATTTTGTAACTATTCAGAACCACCCTTATTCAAAGATGAAATCAGGATAACCTGAGATTGCATTTCGGATTGTTTCGTAAGCATTGTATCCCTGCTTATGTGCCGTACCAACGTAGGACATGATTTTTAGATAATCTCTGGCCCCTTCCTCAGTTCGGAAGCATCCGGATACTTTGGTTTTCACCTTTATCATCCGCAGATCTCGTTCCGCCTGGTTGTTATCAAACGGGACATTGAAGTTATGGATAAAAAGGCAGACTGAGGCCTTGTAATTCGCAAGGCGTTCTACCAACGCAAGGATTTTTCCTTTTTTCTTCCGTCCACGTTTTTTCTCCGTGGTTTCGGAAAGTGGATTTTCCTTCCGAGCCTGTTCGATAAGTTCATCATACTTCTTATCGAACTTATGATAGTGATAATAGCTCAGAGAGTGCTTGCCTTTCTCTACAGCTTTATCTTTGACCTTTTTCATTTCCATTAAAAGGTCTATAAATGCAGATGCCCACTTCTGATCAGGATAATTTTCATCAATCCCCGTTAATTCACGGAGAAGATGGGCACAGCAGATAGCATGCTGAATATCCGGATAATTCCAGTAGGAAGCCCAGCAGTCATGCATGGCAATCCCTTTGAATTCCGGGAGAACACCGCATTGCTCCATGCCTGCGGTTCCACGTTTGGGACTGATATCAAGATAGGTGTATTCACAGTTTGAGGCATCATGAACCCACCAGAGTTTTTTATCCACTCTGGTTCCGGTTTCATCGAAATGTCCAAGCGCGGAACCGATCATCTTATCCCTGATCTTATCTACTGTTTCACTTAGACTGTCAGCGCATCTTTTTACCATGCTGCTGATCGTTCCTGTTGCAATCGGAATGTTAAATACTCCGGAAAGAATCTCATGGGTGCGTTTGATGCTGACTGCACCTACGGTATTTAGTGCAACAGCTAATGCCTGAAGGTTTTCACCATACTGTACGGTTGCTTTTACGTCAGAAGGGAAATCACCTCTGCGGGTATCTCTATACAGCATACAGATTAGAAGTTCCAATGCCTGATGCTCCGTTACATTGACTGTAACAACCGCATCAATAACATGGCGTTTCTCTGCGATACATGCAGTGCCTTTGCATATCTGATAATGCTGGCATCCTTCACATGCGGAGGGCATATGTTTGATTATTTCATCCGGAGCTGTTATTACCGCTAAATGTGTCCCCTGATGTCCGTCCTGTCCACCGACCTTTTTGCCAGATGGTTTGCGGAGGCTCTTAGGAGCAGGTTTTTTATAGCCATCACTGGAAGGTGGTTTGGAACTGTTTTTGGAGTTCTTATTAAGCTGTCCCTTTAGTTCCTGTATGGTCTGATTTAACTCAGCAATAGTTGCAGTGAGCATTTCATTCTGCTTGAGTAATGAAGCATTCTGTTCAAGCAATTGCTGAACCATTTCAAGTGTAACATTTACTGGCATTCAGACCACCTTCTTCCGTTAAAATTGATACTTCTATTTTAACGGAAAATGGCCAAAAAAGCGAATCGTGTCGTTTTGATATACTGTCAAAATGACGGTGGATAAACAGTAAAAATCAAAGGATAATTGCCGATAACGCCCAGATAAAATCCACAAATAGAACGTTATCTGGCTGTAATCGAGGATTTATGGTTTAGTAATCCACAGACAAAAAGCATTTGGCAGTTGTATTGAAAAGTTATCCACTTTTCGCAATAAAGCAATGGCAAAACAGAAATATTATTTTGGTTCTTCCGCATATTTACGTATAATGATGAAAAATTTGTGCAGAGTATACTATAATGATTGTAAATGTTTTTGATAAAGGATAATGGTGTTTATGGAATTAAATAATACTGCTCTGAATCTTCAGCAATTCTTTCCATCCGAGTTACAAATACAGGAAATTGAGACAACTTCTGATACAGTGTATATCTGGATGAAATCAAGAACACGAAGTATTACTTGTCCCAAATGTAATAAAGAATGCAAAACATATCATGCTGTACATAAGAGAAAGGTTCAAGACCTCCCTGTCTGGGGGAAAAGAACAATTCTTATGCTCAGTATCTATGAGTTTGAGTGTGAGAATCCAGAATGTAGCTGTGTAAGTACAACAGAGAACTTTAATGGTTTTCTTAACGGATATAGTCGCATGACGGAAAGGCTTGCTGATTTGGTAACACAACTGGCATTGGAAACGAGCTGTGAAGGAGCAGCAAGGATTTTAAACTCAATGAATATAGCAATCAGCGGAGACACTGTGATCCGCACATTGCTTAAGCGTTATGATAATCAGCCATTACCTTCCTGTGGGAGTTGTGTTGGAGTAGATGATTTTTCTTTTAAAAAGCGGCATAAATATGGAACTATTATTGTGGACGAGGAAACCCATGCTCCGGTTGCGGTATTAGAGGGACGTGATGAAAATACCTTAAAAGCCTGGCTGGAACAAAACAAGCATGTCACAACAATCACAAGAGACAGAGCAAGTGCTTATGCACGAGCAATTGAAGAAGTTCTTCCAGATGCAATGCAGATTGCCGATCGTTTTCATTTACACCAAAACCTGTTGGAGGCAGTTAATAAAATACTTGGGAGAGAAGTACCTGCAACGACTGCTATTCCTCATGCAAAGGAGACAATCATCCCAGAAAAAAGCGAACATCAAAAAAATCCCAGTTCCATAGGGCGTAAAAAAAACCACTGCCATTGTGGATAACCTAACTGCCAGGGAGGAGAAATGTTTATTATTAATCCAACAGATACAGGAAATGCATAAACAAGGACTGGGGATTGCTGAAATAGCAAGGAGAACCGGGAAAGACATTGGAACAGTGAAGAAATATCGTGAAGGTGAACCAATAATACTATGCCGTCATGGCAGAAGGGGAAAAAGTAAATTGGATCCGTTCAGAGACATTATAATAGAAAAACTTAAGGCAAAAATTCATCAGGCAGATATAATCAGGCATATCACTGAAAATGGATACACAGGTACAAAAACAAATGCACAAATTTACATAAGAAAACTATGTGAAGAATGTAACATACCTGCGTCAAAATATCGTTCCGGTGGGAACAGTCTTGGTACAAAACGTACTGGTTTTAAGAAAAGTATGGACGCTGACTATATAACACGTGCCGGGATTTTTAATCATATATGGATGGGAATCGAACTGACGGATATACATAAAAAATTTCTTTGGGATAAATATGATGTTTTATATGAAATCGGTGCCTGCGTATCTGAATTCCGAACAATATTTGGCAAGAAGAATATCTCCTTGTTGTATCTGTTTATAGAACGCTATAAAAAATCGACTATAAAGGAAATTGCTTCATTTGCTAAAGGATTAGAAAAAGATATTGAAGCAGTTGAAAATGCAGTTGCAAGTGATAAAAGTAATGGTTTTGTAGAAGGAACTAACAGTCGCTTAAAGATGGTCAAGCGCACCATGTATGGGCGCTGCGGAAGGCATTTGTTATCGGCAAAGTTGATGTATAGGAATGCTACTGGTACGTAAATATACGGAAGAACCATTATTTTCTCCGTTTTGACCAAAAATTAATGTGCCCTAAACGGGGTGCTGAATAGTTACATAATTTTTTCAAAAACAGCAGTTTAAACATCAGTTCCGGTTCTTTGGCAGGACGTCCAAAATTCTCACAGTATTGCTTACGAAGCATGGGATTTACAAAGCTGAAATCAATATTTTCTTTTATTCTGCGCAAAAGATGGTTCGCTGGAATAATCGCATCATAAAGTCCTTGATATGGTGATAAAGATAGTGTCATTTGTGAATGATCCTTCAGCATTTTTGAAATCCCCTTTCCTTTCTTCTATTATAACTTCTTCACAAAAAAAGCCTAATTCTATTTTAAAGAATCAGACTTTTTCAGTGCCCTTTAAATATCAGCTTTTTCAGCATATTTCTTAACTGTCAACAAAGATATTTAAAAAAGAAAATATTATTTAGAGAAGGGATGACTTTGATAAAGATATTATTTTAATAAAAGTTTCAAGTGCCTTGTTGACATTGACGCAGAAACAGAATTCCAGATCGGGATAATAACTGTCCTCTCTCTGTCGGGCAAATGAATTGCAAAAACAGGAGGAAAAAGAAAAGGCGTAGGGGTCATTCCTCCACGCCTTCATACTCAAAGAACTGTGCAGCTGTCATACATTTTGGATGTTCCATATCGAGACTTAAAAAGTCTTTATCTCCGGTCAGTATCACATCTACATCGGAGACAATGGCGGCATTCAGTATTGGCTGGTCTTTTGCATCACGTATCAGTTTTTCCGCATGGTCAACTGCAGGGATCAGCTCATAAGACATTTCTGCAAGCAATACTTCTGCATCCGGCAGATATTTGGGTGCCTTACGGTTCAGGATGTCCCGCAGCTCTGCTATATTGCGGTCACAGAGAACCATTTCGTGGTTCTGGGCTATATAGAGCAGAGCTTTTGCGGGCTTTGACCGGGGAAAGAGCAATGCAGAAAAAGGATGTTTGTATCAATCAGAATCCGCATGATTATCTTTCCTTTCCGTACCGTATTTCATTCACAAGTGCCTGAATATCATCTTCATTATAGATACCCATTTCCTCAGCGACACCGGAAAAGGCAGCCTGGGCTTTGCGGATTGCCTGAGCTGAGGCATTGCTGACTACAATTTCACCATTTTGCTTCTGCAAAAACAGAATTTTATCACCAGATTTCAGACCGAGCAGACGGCGGATTTCAACCGGAACTGTGATCTGACCGTTTGAAGAAATTTTTGCAAGGTTCATAAAATCATCCTTTCTATTCTTGAAATCTAAAGAAAACTTGAGGTTAATTCTATTATATCCAATTCAAGGTGGAAAGTAAACGGAGTAAAAGAAAAATTATAAGAAACTGATCAATTCAGTGCTGCTGGCTGCTTAAGGATTGCGAAGCTGGCAGAGAAAGGAGAACTCAATGAATAAAACGACAGATATGAAAACAGAGAGCAATACATTTACAAAAAGGATCGGGCAGACAACCTATGTTGTCCGATTCCATTACAGTGAGAACGCAAGAGAGACGATGCAGGAGAAAATTAACCGGATGCTGGTGAATGAAGTTAACCGTTCGGACTTCATGGAAATGGAGAAAAAAATGGCTGAGTAACTTAGTGGTTGTAACAACAAAGAACGTAATCATCAGTATTTTAGCTGTTTTATCACTAATTTGACACGAAAAAGTGCCTTTTTTGATGAAAAAACTATTGACATTTTGTTTCAGGCAAGACTGCGAAATCTATTTTGATTTCTGTTGGTGTTCGTCTGGCAGCGTTCAATCTGAAACAGATCGCCAACCTGACCTGTACGGACGAACTGGACTTATACAGTATCGGGGAGAAAAAAGTAGCACTGTTTTGCTGTATTCCGGATGCGGACACCAGTATGAATTATCTGGTCGGCATGATTTACAGCAATCTGTTTCAGACACTGTATTATGTGGCAGGCCGGAAGTACGGAGGAAGGCTTCCGATTCCGGTACACTGCATTATGGATGAATGGCCAAATGAAACACAGTTATAAAGATGACGATGTTGCATAGGAGCGCAAAGGAAGGATGTAATAATTCAAAATGTATCGTTCCCAATTTTTTTATTCATTCATTTTTTTGATATCATTCTTGCTTTAC
>NZ_JBNPOQ010000037.1:0-10520 GCF_050315235.1 Bariatricus sp. SGI.019
TATATTCAATCTGCTTATCGGTCTTTCGGGTAATCAAACATAATTTTGAATGCACTTTGTAACCGTCGAGTCCATAGATGACCTGACATCCTGCATTTTCCAGGCGTCTGGACCATTCAATATTATTTTCTTCATCAAACCTCGCACGAAGTTCAACTAATACTACTACTTCTTTGCCATTTTCAGCAGCTTCGATCAATGCCTCTACCACTTTACTTTGCTTTGCCACACGGTACAAAGTCATCTTGATAGAAACTACATCTTTATCTTCTGCGGCTTCGTTTAACAGATGTAAGAAAGGGCGAATTGATTCATAAGGATAAGAAAGAAGCTTATCTTCTTCTTTTATCTGTTCTATGATACTTCTTCCTTCCTGAAACTGATCTGATTTTTGAGATGTTCTTTTGGGGAAGAACAGTTTGGTTTCTTTTCGAAGAAGATCTTGTATCTGAAATACAAAAGAAAGATCAAGCGGTGTTGAAGTTTTGAACACATGATTCTTTCCTAATTCGAGATAATCACAAAGAAGGGAGATGCCATAAGAATCCATTTCTCTTGAAAGCTCCAGACGGATTGGTGCCAACTTCTTCCTTTGCTTAATGATACCTACCATAAATTCCCGGTAATCCAGATCTTCATCATACAGAGCGTCCGCGTCAATATCTGCATTTCTTGTAACGCGCATAAGGGATTTTGATTTAATCTTATAGCCCTTGAATATTTTTGATACAAAATGTAAAATTAATTCTTCTGTCAATATGTAACTTCCCTGCATGCCAGGAATATTGACCATACGGCCAAATACACTACCGGTACATGGAATCAGACCTATTCTTTCTTTTTTATTCTTTGTTTCCAACACAACAACTGCATATATCTCTTTATTGCGAAGAAATGGGAATGGCTGCCGTCTACCTACAACAGTTGGCGAAATTAGTGGGGCAATCTCTGAATCAAAATATTTTTCCAGATACTTGCATCCTTCGGAATCAATATCCTGGAATCTTAAAATTTGAATTCCTTCTTTTGCAATACATTCCATGAGTTCGTCATAGACAGCTTCTTTACGGCAGTCTGTCTTACGAGTCTGCTTCAATATTGCATCTACTTGTTCCTGAGAAGTCATCCCTGTCTTATTCTCCCGGATTTCTTTTTGAAGCAATGTCTGATCAAAAAGTGAACCCACACGCACCATAAAAAATTCATCCATATTAGTCTGATAGATTGACATAAATGTCAGCCTTTCACATAACGGCACAGATGGATTTTCTGCTTCTTCCAGTACTCGTTCATTGAATTTGAGCCAGGATAATTCTCTGTTCATATACATATTATCCATTGTATACACCTTTCTTTATCAGTATTGTATAAGTTTATATCGTATTACATATATCACAACTACAAAAAGAGCATTTATAATCTATGTTAAATTCATGTAAAAAAAATCTCCGTGATTTTGTCACGGAGATTTTTGAATCTAAGCTACTTTATATGGTTTTCTTTTAAATATTTCTTTTGCTTTTGGATCAACTTTAGATTCCATGCTGGAATAGTACCTTATCATATCGTTTTTAATCTGTTTCCGGTTTCTTCTCTCTTTACGCATAACACAGACATCCTTTCATGGTTCATATAATACTTAATATATCTTTTGATAAAGATAATTTATCGTAGAATTATTTTTATTATATGAAATCACGTTTAAGTCTATGTTAAATCCGGACTTTCCTCTAGCACAGAAGTGCAATGTGGACATCTAAGTGCATCAATTGCAATCTCACTTTTGCAAAACGGACAAGTTTTTGTCGTTACAGGCGCTTCTTCCTCTTCTTTTTTCGGTGCAAACTTTGCAGCAGCGTTGTTCATTGCTTTGATGATTATAAACAGTACTAATGCCATAATCAGGAAATTGATGACAGCTGTTAAAAATTTTCCATAATTCAAGGTCACCTCACCAAGAATATTCCAGGACAGCTTGTCAAAATTCATTCCTCCAAATAATCCAAGAATTGGATTGATGATATCTTCTACAAATGAAGACACAATACTGGTAAACGCACCGCCTATGATAATACCTACTGCCATATCCATGACATTGCCACGGCTGATAAACTCCTTAAATTCTTTTATAAAGTTTTTCATCTTTCGTCTTCCTCCTTATGATCGAACTGTTATTAATCATTATAATAAATAGTCTATAAACTGTACAGAATAATTACTACATTTTCTGATATTAACAGACGCATCATTCTTTCCTTGAAAATCAAATTCAATAATTTGTTATTGTATTTCACAAAAAAGCACGATATAATAACTAAGTATAAAAGGGGTGCTTGCTTTAAGCAGGCTGAGAGTAAGCTAGTGTGCTTTAACCCATGACCTGATTTGGATAATGCCAACGTAGGGACATAAAGTATGAATTATGTACGGTATGCTTCCTTTGCGTACCGTTTTTTGTTTTATAAAAACATTTCGCGAGAATGCACACTTTTGCTCTTTCTCAATACCTCATGCGGCAGATTGGGAGCACCACCTTTTGCCGCACTATAAAATTTAATGAATATGTTCATTAAAAGCAAAGTGAAGGAGGAAAAGAATATGTCTGGTTACACAACACAGATGGATGCTGCCCGTCAGGGTATCGTCACACCTGAAATGAAAATTGTTGCAGAAAAAGAACACTGGGATGTAGAAGATCTGCGCAATGCAATTGCCAAAGGAGAGATTATCATTCCATGCAACAAAAAACACACTTCTTTGAATCCAAGCGGAGTAGGCGCTAAGTTAACTACAAAGATTAATGTCAACTTAGGAGTCTCCCGCGACTGGAAAGATGTGGATATGGAGTATGAGAAGGTACGTTCTGCTGTAGAAATGGGAGCAGAGGCAATCATGGATCTAAGTTCCTATGGAGATACCAGAAGTTTTCGTCGTAAACTCACACAAGAATGCCCTGCCATGATCGGTACAGTTCCAATTTATGATGCAGTCGTTTATTACCACAAACCGTTGGGACAGATTACTGCGCAGGAATGGCTGGATATTGTAAGAATGCATGCAGAAGATGGTGTGGATTTTATGACGATTCATTGTGGTATGAATCGCGCAACGGCTGCAAGATTTAAACAGAACAAACGTCTGATGAATATCGTATCTCGCGGAGGCTCCATTATGTTTGCCTGGATGGAAATGACCGGGGAAGAGAACCCGTTCTATGAACATTATGATGAGATCCTTGATATCTGTCGTGAATATGATATTACGATGAGCCTTGGAGACGCATGTCGTCCAGGCTGTATTGCAGATGCTACTGATACCGCACAAATCGAGGAGTTGATTACCCTGGGAGAACTGACCAAGCGTGCCTGGGCCAAGGATGTACAGGTTATGATTGAAGGACCTGGACATATGCCTATGAATCAGATCGCTGCAAATATGGAAATTCAAAAAACCTTGTGTCATGGTGCACCGTTCTATGTACTTGGTCCATTGGTAACCGATGTTGCTCCTGGATATGACCATATTACTTCTGCTATTGGAGGCGCAATCGCAGCTGCATCTGGCGCTGCATTTTTATGTTATGTCACTCCGGCTGAACACTTACGTCTTCCAAATGCTGCTGATGTAAAGGAAGGTATCGTAGCTGCAAAAATCGCAGCACACGCAGCTGATATAGCAAAAGGAATTCCTGGCGCAACAGATTGGGATTATCAGATGAGTGAAGCAAGAAAACGCCTTGACTGGGAAGCAATGTTCAAGCTTAGCATGGATCCTGAAAAAGCACGTCGTTATCGTGAAGAAGCAAAACCAGAAAAAGAAGACACCTGTAGTATGTGTGGAAACTTCTGCGCAGTAAAAAATACGAATCGAATCCTGGATGGAGAAATTGTAAGTATTTTTGACGAGTAAATGGGAATTTAGATGAGTTAGTTGGTAATGGGTGTGTACGGCGAGAGGATGGATGGGATGGTTGCCATTGCGGAGTCCTTCGCTAAGAATCCATAACAGGAAAAGAAGCAGATATTTTGTGACCAGGCTGATTCACCCCGAAATCTTGATGATTTCGAGGCTCAGCAGCCTTCTCAGATCTGGCTTGAAGCCAAATCTTCGCACAAAATATCTGCTTCTTTTCCTGTAACGGATTCTATCGCTTGTCCAACGAATGGCAACCATCCCATCCATCTTCTCGCCTGACATCCCCCAAATCCGCAACTTCCTCATCCGGGAGGATTCCTGCGCGTCATGCAGAGGGAAAGATATCAGTAATGATATTGTCAAAAAACAGGCAGAATAACTAACTGATTCTTCCATTGAAATAATGATAAATAGTATAAAAACATCGCTCCCCATTGCGCTTCTCGCCAGGAATTCCTCCAGATGAGTTTGTTCAGTAATTGGGAATGTCAGGCGCAAGGGAGTTGGATAGGCTGGACGGAAACAGACCAGCCTATCCAGCTTCCTTGCGCCGTACACCTTCCAATTACCAACTAACTAATCTAAATTCCTAACTAAATTACATATTTAATCTTTTTGTTCAGCTTCATTAGTTCATTTGCAAATTCTCGATTCTCGTATAATGCAACGAAAACGGTACTCATTCTTTTCGACTCGATTCCTACCCGGTCAAAGGATGCGGCAAAGGATGCTGAATAATTTTTCATTTTCCGTATTGATGTGATTTCTTGTGTAGGGAGAGTCTTTGTCAATAATCCAAAATGTATTACTACTTGTTTTTTATCAACAATAACTTCGTTTCTAAATAATACGGGAATAGAATATAAATCTACTAAAACTAATAAAATCAGATATCCCCATACCGTTGTAAATCCGACATTGAGTGTAATTCCCAATGTAACCCCATTTAATAGTGCGATAACTACATACCACCATATATCGATTTTCCCTTTGAATGTCATAAAAAAGCCTCCGTTGTTCATTCGTATTTGCTACTGCTATTATACATACGAATTTCAACGGAGACAATCTTTTTTTGTTTTCTTTTATTCTACATTTTTGTCTTCATCTGCAACATATTCGAAAAAGTCAAAATCGGCATAATGTTTGTGCTTGACACGGTCGGCACAGGTGATTCCTACCATGGTTCCTGTAAATTCTCCATATTTGCAATATTCATCCGAAAATTTTGTTGTATCAAAGACTCTTCCAATCTTTTGATACTTGTTTCCATCCAGGCTCCACTCGAACCAGGACTTACGTCCTTCAATGTAGAGTCGCAGATAGACTGGGCCATCTTCTATCGGAATCCGAGAATTTAAGAATTCTGTTTTCTCTCCATTTTCAAGCTGAATAATTGACAATGCACTCTGGCTCAACGTTTCACTGTAATATTTTCTGAGATTGATATAATTCATATTGTCATAATATAAGATGAGCCCAGCACTATGCTGATGAACTACTGGGACGAATTCCATTTTTGTTGTAATTCTGGCATAGACACTTGTAAGCTTGCGGGCAAGGATACTGACCCTATTCAGTGATGTACGGGATTCTTGTCCGCGGATTCTGACGTAACCCGGACGAGCCTTTACATCTGCAAAGGATTGAGGCATCATTCTTGGAGCATAATACCAGATGCCGAGTTCTTCGGAATCAAAATCATCATAATCCGGAATCTGTGCAACCGGATATTCCGCAAGAGTGCTTTCTGGAACTTCAACCTTTGCCAGATTACTTCCGTCTGCCATGCGAAGCCAATGATCTTTCGTCCACATCATTTTCTGAATTGCCGTCTCTCTTCCAAGTGTACAGCGCAGTTCCGGTACAAACGACCGTGCAGTCAGATGAACCAGATAGACTTCGCCATCCGGTGTCTCTACGTAACTTCCATGTCCTGATTTTTGAAGTACAGATTCTGAATTATAGTATTTCGGCTTTAAATGATCTGGATCATGACGCTCATAAGAATCTCCCGGAACCGATGTCACAATTGGATTTTTGGGATCTTTTTCATATGGCCCCCAGATATTAGCTGAACGTCCCATGGTCACACAGTGATTATATCCTGTGCCACCCTCTGCACACATAATATAATAATAGCTATTCTTTTTAGTCAAATGGGGTGCTTCAATACAGCCTCTGTCTGTTCCGCCACTCCAGATTCGCTTTGGATAACCAATGATTTCTTTCTTTTCCGGTGAATATTCCACCATACAGATTGCTCCTGGTTTTTCATAGCCTTCTCTCGTCTCCCATTCAAGGGATACAACCCATTTACGTCCGTCATCGTCATGGAATATTGATGCATCAAAGCCAGAAGAATGAAGATAGACCGGTTCACTCCATGGACCTTTGATATCCTTTGCTGTGATCAGATAATTATCTACGTCAAAGTATCTGGCATTCATAGAATTCATAATGCCATATACCACATAGAACAGATCCTCTTCCTCACAATAAGTCAGGCAAGGTGCCCAGATTCCCTTCGCAGAAGGTAATTTTTTTAGGTCTACTTCCTGGTCATCTGTCAGAACATGAGTATATAGTTCCCAGTTCTTCAGATCCTTAGAATGGTAGATTGGAATTCCAGGAAACCATTCAAATGTGGAAACTGCAAGATAATAATCTTCCCCTTTTCTGCAGATACATGGATCCGGATTAAATCCGGGAAGTATTGGATTCTTTATCATAATTTATGTTCTCCCTATATTAACAATTCTCTTCTATCTGTCCAGTGATAATGGAATTCGGCGGAATCACAAACTCAAACTGCTGACCTGCAATACGAAGATAACAAGTCTTAGATTCTGATTGCCGATTCAGCAATACAAATACTATACTGTCATTATTATTTTTCCAAGCCGTCAGATCTAACTGATCTGTATACTTTGTGCTTGCAATCCTTATTGCTCCTGGCTTTATAAAATTTGCGAAATGGCAGTAATATCCCAGACACATGCGATCTATTAACCGGTCATTCTCCATATCAAACATATAAGGAGCCTCGCAGTAGTTCTGCGTGTGATTCGGTCCGCCTTCTCCATCTAGTAATATGTTCCAGTCATAAAAACCAACCATCCAATGATTAAGATTTCCAATCATATCATGGGCGAGGCGAGCGGCGTTCTCCGCTTCAGCATCTTTATCATATTTGCCAAATTCCAGACAGCTTTCGGAAAGTATCAGTTTTTTGTCGGGATGAATCTGATGAACCAGGTCTAATGCCTCAAAGTGATCTCCACTATACCAGTGAAAAGCAAGTCCATCAACCATAGAATCTGTTGTCTCATCAATGATTGCTTCTGCTCTGTCAAAAATGCGCTCTTTGTTATGATCCCAGATGAATATTTCGATATCATCAAGGTCATGGTTTTTCATAGCTGGTACCAGATAATCTCTTAAGAATACTTTCTCTTCTTCTGCTGTATAGACACAGGAATCCCAGTCTTGAACAGCTTTTGGCTCATTTTGTACAGACATCCACACAACTTCAAATCCTCTGTCTTTAAATTCTCTGATATATCGGCACAGATATTCTGCCCAACGTGCACGATATTCGTATTTCAGAGAACCGCCTTCTTTTCTTCCATGGTTGGTCTTCATATATGCCGGCGGTGACCATGCAGACAACATGATTTTTAACTTCTTTCCGGCTTTTTTCTCCGCTGCTTCTAATAATGGGATAATGTATTTTTCAGTATCTGCGAAAGAAAATTTCTCAAGTTCCGTATCATCCTTATATGGATCTGCTTCATACATATGGGTGGAAAAATCACAACTGTCCATATGAATTCTGACTTGATTATATCCCATATGTTCCGATGCAAAATAAGTTGATAACATTTTGTCCTGTTGTTCGCTGGATAAGTGAGAAAACACATATCCTGCGGCATCAGTAATTGCACCTCCGAATGGATGAAACGATTATTGTTACTTACTCTCCTAAATATAAAGCTTATCAACAAAAAATTCGTAGTCGTCAGATTGACCGTGCACTGAAAATGATTCAGTCTCCAGGAAAATGCAGACGAGGAAAGAATCAAAACGACCCTGCACGATTCATTCAAAAGACTAGCATTACACCAGATGGTGAAATCGCAGATAAGTCTGTTTATGAATTGGATGAAGAACGCATAAATGAAGAATCCATGTATGATGGTTTTTATGCTGTTGTAACAAACCTTGAAGATAACCCATCGGAAATCATTAAGATTAACAAGCAACGTTGGGAAATCGAAGAAAACTTTCGAATCATGAAATCCGATTTTGAAGCCAGACCCGTCTATGTACAGAGAGACGATCGTATCAAAGCACATTTTCTTACGTGTTATATCAGTCTCTTAGTATATAGATTATTAGAAAAGAAACTGGGGGAAGGGTTTACATGCACTCAGATTTTGGAAACATTACGTGGTATGAATATGACACTATTAAGCAAGGACAGTGGTTACATTCCTTCTTACAAACGCACAAAACTAACAGATGCTCTTCACAGTTCATTTGGATTAAGAACAGACTTTGAATTTATATCAAAAGCCTCCATGCGAGGAATTATTTCAAAGACAAAAAAGATAACTAGCACAAAAGCAAAAATATAGCACATATCGATGCAAACGAACAAACAGCCACATAGCCCATAAATACAGGCTTTGCGGCTGTTTTGTCTTTTATTAACTGTCAAAGATGGGATTATCATAGCAATCCTGTCTGCATATGTCAAGCAAAGCAGCCAAATTGGTCTGCTAACTATATTCTTTCGTCTGTTATCTGTAAGAGTAATTCTTTGATTTCCTGGAAATCACCGTAAAATACTACCCCATTCATTCCAATCTGCCTTGCGCCTTCAATATTTTCCGGTCTGTCATCAATAAAGAAACATTCTTCCGCAATGAGTTGATATTGATTCAGTAAATATTCATAAATACCTCTTTCCGGTTTTATAATATGTATATCACAGGATACCACGATTCCATCAAAATATGAAATCGGTGCAAATTCTGGAAAATAGTCATAAAAAGAGGTACTTGCATTAGACAGAACATATAGATGATATCCATTTTCTTTCACATATTCACAGAATTCTTTTGCACCATCGACAGGTTTCATACACATATGCCATCTCGTTGCACAATTCTTAAGTGCAGGATGAAGGCGCTCTGGAATCTGATCCTTTACACGCTCATATATATCCTCATCAGTCAGCAGTCCCCGGTCAGCATCTATCCATTCCTGCCCATTGAATAATATTTTTTTAATCAAAGCTTTGTCGTCTTCATTATCCAGAAAATAATTCAGGCAGACATCTGGATTATAATCAAGAAGTACATTGCCCATATCGAAAACAATATTTTTTATCATTATAAATCACACCTACTCTATAATCGCCTTTAATACATTTTCAGGCGCACGAAAAATTGTACATTCATCAAGTGGTATTGCACCCATTGAGCGATAGAAATCCATACTTGATTGATTCCAGTTCAGACAACACCATTCCATTCTTCCACAATCACGCTCCAGAGCTGTTCTTGCCATATACTTTATCATCTGTTTTCCATAACCCTTTCCCCGGTATTCTGGATCAACATACAAATCGTCAATATAGATTCCGCCTTTTCCAAGGTAAGCAGGAAATGTCTGATAAAAGAAAACAAATCCAATTTCCTTTCCGTCAATCTGTGCAAATATTACTTCTGCTCTTTGCTTATCGAACATCCACTCTTCCAGAAACTCTTCTGTAGCGTAGACTGACTCCGGTATTTTTTCATATTCCGCAAGTTTTTTAATAAACCGAAGAATTAATGCAGCATCCTCGCGAACTGCATACCGAAAAGTAACTTTCTGTTGTTCACTCATTTAAAACCTCCATTACTTATGATATGGTTCTCCATTGATAATTCGGTAACTTCGATATATCTGCTCCAGCAAAATGACTCTCATCAACTGATGTGGAAATGTCATCTTAGAAAAACTAAGTGCATAATCTGACCTGGAAAGTACTTCTCTCCCAAGTCCAATAGAGCCTCCAATAATAAAGATGATATGGCTGACACCCTGAATTCCTAATTTGTCAATCTTTTCTGCAAGTTCTTCAGAGGCGAGCTGTTTTCCACCAATCTCAAGAGTAATTATATAGGCATCTTCTTTGATATACTTCTGGATTCTCTCAGCTTCTTTGGAACGAATTGCGTCTTCTACACTCTCACTTGCATGATCCGGCGTCTTCTCATCGGTAACTTCTATAATCTCCAGTTTACAATATCGACTTAGACGTTTGCTGTATTCTGCAATAGCATCTTTCAGGTATTTTTCTTTTATTTTCCCTACAGTTATTAATGTAATCTTCATAAATATAGTTATCCCTTCTTTGCCCGACGCAAAGTGTTAAGTCTTTCCTTTTCTTCTTTACTGACACGGAATGATTCCCGGATTTTTTGAATAGATTTCTGATGAGTAATATCATCTAGCTGATTTCCGGCAAGTAAATCCCAGGTAAGTTCAGGAAATTTAACGTAACAAACGGACACCGCCCATGCAACTGCCATTTTAACATAATAGGCCTC
>NZ_JBNPOQ010000038.1:0-9580 GCF_050315235.1 Bariatricus sp. SGI.019
CGCCTTGGTAAGGCGGAGGTCGGCGGTTCGATTCCGCTAGGCAGCTTACAGAAAACCCTTGATTGATATCAAGGGTTTTCTTTGGTATGTGGAAAAGAGGGAACAGAAAATGAAGAAAACAACAATTATGACAGAAGGATCTATATGGAAGAAGCTTCTGATGTATTCTATACCGCTGATCTTGGGAAATTTATTTCAGCAGTTATATAATACAGTGGACTCTATCATTGTGGGGAATTATATTGGAAGTGAAGCACTTGCGGCGGTAGGATCAAGTGGAAGTATCATTAATCTGTTGATTGGATTCTGTGTAGGAGCGTCCGCGGGGGCGGGAGTAGTCATTGCACAGTTTTTTGGTGCGCAGGATAAAGAGGGCGTCAGAAAAGCAGTACATACAACGCTTGCAATTGCGATTGCAGCAGGTGTTGTCATGACAGTAGTGGGGATTCTTTTGGTCCCATTTTTGTTAAGAGCGATGGGGACGCCAGAAGAAGTATTTGGACAGGCAGTGACATATCTACAAGTATACTTTGGAGGGATTTTTTTCTCTGTTATCTATAATATGTCAGCAGGAATCTTAAATGCAGTAGGCAATTCCAGACGGTCATTGATCTACTTAATGATTGCTGCTGTATCCAATATATTTCTGGATCTTTTACTGGTCGTGGTCTTAAAAATGGGAATTGTCGGTGCGGCCTTGGCGACCGACATCAGTCAGCTGCTTTCTTGTATTTTTATTCTTTTGTTTTTAACGAGGAGTCAGGAAATATATCGTGTGCGCCTGAGAGAAATCCGATTTTATGAGCGGATGCCATCTAAGATTATTAAGATTGGACTTCCAACAGGAATTCAGCATGTCGTGATTTCATTTTCAAACGTGCTTGTTCAGTCCAGTGTAAATAGTTTTGGTGCGGCTGCGATGGCTGGATTTGCGGCTTACATTAAAATAGACGGATTTAATATTCTTCCGGTTATGAGCTTTAGCACGGCGGCAACAACATTTACTGGTCAGAATATTGGAGCGGGAAAATATGATCGGGTGAAGAGAGGAATGTATGTTTCTCTGGCGATGGGAATTATCTATACGATAGCGACAGGAATTCTTCTGCTGATTTTTGCACCACAGGTAATAGGCGTCTTTACAGACAACCAGGAAGTTGTGACATATGGAGTTTATATTATGAAGTTTTTCTGTCCGTTTTACTGGTCTTTGGCAATTCTCCATGTATTGTCCGGGACTATCCGAGGGACAGGTCATACGCTGGAACCTATGTTAGTGATTCTGTTTTCACTATGTGTGTTCCGTGTCATTTGGATTACAGCGGCTTTGTCAATTGCACATCAATTTTCTTATGTTATGGTTGTGTATCCATTGTCTTGGATGGTTGGTATGATATTGATTTTGCTCTATGCATGGAAGGGAAGATGGATGCCGAAAAAAGCAGCATGATTCATATATCAGAAGTAAAAGGAGGAGATAGAGATGCCATCATTTTTAAGTGACTTGTCAAAATTTCAGGGAACGGGCGAGAAAAATGCGGATGGAAAAACGTTGGAAGAATTTTTGGAAGAATACGATCCATATCGTTATCAGACACCGAGCTGTACTACAGATGCAGTCATATTTGCGCACTCGGGAAAATTAGAGAAAGGTCTGGAAGGGTTGAAACTTCTGCTGGTTAAGCGAAGTAATCATCCAAGTATTGGTTATTGGGCATTGCCGGGAGGATTTATCAATATAAAGGAAGATCTGGATGACACAGCCAGAAGAGAACTGGAAGAGGAGACAGGTGTCAAGGGACTTGTGATGGAACAGATTGCAACTTACGGAGATTATGATCGGGATCCTCGTGCCCGTGTGATTACTACGGCATATATGTCTTTGGTTGATGAGAAAGATGTAAAGGTACAAGCCGGAGACGATGCGGCAGATGCAGTATGGTGTGAGGTAGGCCTGGAGATGACTCAGACAGAATGGACAAGGGATTGTGAGAAGAATCTGTATACACTTCGGATCCGGAACAAAAGCCGTCATCTGGATACAACGGCGCTTGTAGAACAGACAGTAGTGACAGGGTTAATAAGAGAACAGAAATTCCAGGTGAAAGAGATGGGAACGCTGGCGGCTGATCATGCAGCGATCATTGTCCATGCTCTTGTATTGTTGAAAAAACGTCTGTAAACTGCTGAAAACGGTGGAATCTACCTTGTTTCACCATATTTTTTATGATAAGATAATGTGCATAACGTAAGTATCTACAAGGAGGAGCCCTATGGGAGAAGAAACAGTTTCTAAAAATTTTATTGAACAGGAAATAGATAAAGATCTGGCGGAAGGAGTTTATACAGAGGTATGTACAAGATTTCCACCTGAACCGAATGGATATCTGCATATCGGACATGCGAAATCCATTCTTTTGAATTATGGATTAGCACAGAAATACAATGGAACTTTTCATCTTCGATTTGATGATACAAATCCAATGAAAGAAGATATGGAATTCGTAGAATCTATCAAGGAAGATGTAAAGTGGCTGGGCGCAGACTGGAAGGAACATCTGTATTTTGCTTCCGATTATTTTGATGTTATGTATGAGTGTGCTATTAAGCTGATCAAGAAGGGAAAAGCATATGTCTGCGATCTGACTGCAGAAGAGATTCGCGAATATCGTGGAACACTGACAGAGCCAGGAAAGAATAGTCCATATCGTGATCGCTCCGTAGAAGAAAACCTGCGATTGTTCGAAGAGATGAGAGACGGAAAATGTAAAGATGGTGAGAGAGTTCTCCGTGCGAAGATTGATATGGCATCTCCGAACATCAATATGCGTGATCCGGTCATCTACCGTGTTGCACACATGACTCACCACAATACAGGTGATAAATGGTGTATTTATCCGATGTATGATTTTGCACATCCGATTGAAGATGCTGTGGAAAAGATTACACATTCTATCTGTACACTGGAGTTCGAAGATCACAGACCTCTGTATGACTGGGTAGTAAGAGAATGCGAGTTTGATCCTGCGCCGCGCCAGATTGAATTTTCAAAATTATATTTGACAAATGTGGTAACCGGTAAGAGATATATTAAGAAATTGGTTATGGATGGTATTGTAGATGGTTGGGATGATCCAAGACTGGTCTCTATCGCAGCATTGAGAAGAAGAGGATTTACTCCGGAATCCATCAAAATGTTTGTTGAGATGTGCGGGGTATCCAAGAGTCAGAGCTCTGTTGATTATGCAATGCTGGAATACTGTATTCGTGAGGATCTTAAGTTGAAGAAGCCTCGTATGATGGCAGTGTTAGATCCAATCAAACTTGTGATTGATAATTATCCAGAGGGAGAAGTGGAATATCTGGATGTTGATAATAATATGGAAAACCCGGAGCTTGGAGCACGTAAAGTTCCGTTTTGCCGCGAACTGTATATAGAGCGCGATGACTTTATGATCGAGCCTCCGAAGAAATACTTCCGACTCTTCCCCGGAAATGAAGTCCGTCTGATGCACGCATATTTTGTAAAATGTGAAAGCTATGAGACGGATGCAGATGGTAATGTAACTGTGGTACATTGTACTTATGATCCTGAGACGAAATGTGGTACTGGATTTACTGGAAGAAAAGTCAAAGGAACGATCCACTGGGTGGCTGCGCCATATGCAAAGCAGGCAGAAGTTCGTCTGTATGAGAATTTGATTGATGAGGAAAAGGGAGTTTACAATAAAGAAGATGGTTCGTTGAATTTGAATCCGAATTCACTTGAAGTCCGTAAAAATTGTTATGTAGAAGACAGTTTTGCAGAGGCAAAGGGCTGCGATAGTTTCCAGTTCGTAAGAAATGGATACTTCTGTATCGATTCCAAGGACTCAACACCGGATGACTTGGTATTTAACCGAATTGTGTCTTTAAAGAGCTCTTTTAAATTGCCAAAATAAGAAACGGTAATGATGGAGTTGCCTTATGAATGAATTAACCATGAACCTGAAAACGCATTCAAAGATTCCTCTGTATGAGCAAATCTACAATTATATCAAGTCGGATATTCAAAATGGAAAAATTGCATATGGAGAGAAGTTGCCATCTACCAGAGCACTGGCAAAGCATCTGGAAATAAGCAGAAGTACGGTGGAACTTGCCTATGAGCAATTGTTGTCAGAAGGATATATTGAGTCGGAACCTTATCGGGGATTTTTTGTGGCGCAGATTGAAGAGTTATATCATCTTCAGAAAGGAAAGATTACATCTGCAAAGATATATAAAGAAAAGAAAAAGTATAAATATGATTTTACTCCCAATGGAGTAGATTTGAAAAGTTTCCCATATAATGCATGGAGAAAATTGTCAAAAGATATTCTGATGGATGATAAAACTGAATTATTCAGGGCGGGAGATTCACAAGGAGAGTATGGGTTCCGCAATGCA
This sequence comes from Bariatricus sp. SGI.019, assembly GCF_050315235.1. Classification (NCBI taxonomy): domain Bacteria; kingdom Bacillati; phylum Bacillota; class Clostridia; order Lachnospirales; family Lachnospiraceae; genus Bariatricus; species Bariatricus sp. SGI.019. The sequence goes on from NZ_JBNPOQ010000038.1 coordinate 4,429, forward strand.
ATCTGCAATTATCTGTATCAGGCGCGAGGAGTTAACTGCACACCAGATCAGATTATCATTGGAGCAGGTAGTGACTATATTCTTATGCTGCTCAGTACGATATTAGGGGTTCATCATCGAATTGCGTTTGAAGACCCCACTTATAAACAGGCATACCGAATGGTCAGAAGCCTGTCTTATGAGACGGCTCCGGTACCAATGGATAAGAATGGTATGAAAGTATCTGAATTAGAAAAGTCCGGGGCGGACATTGCCTATGTAACACCATCTCATCAATATCCTACAGGAGTTATCATGCCGCTCAAACGACGGCTGGAACTTCTGCGCTGGGCTTCTCAGGAAGAAGGAAGATATATCATAGAAGATGATTACGATAGTGAATTCCGTTATAAAGGGAAACCGATTCCTGCACTTCAGGGATATGATGGTGAAGATAAGGTTATCTATCTTGGAACATTTTCCAAATCCATTGCTCCGGCTATCCGTCTTAGTTATATGGTTCTTCCGAAGCCATTGCTGGAAGTGTATGATCAAAAGAGCCGGTTTGTTAATTCTACCGTTTCTAAGGTGGATCAGATGATCGTGCAGAAATTTATAGAGGAAGGGTATTATGAACGGCATCTGAATAAAACAAGAGCATTGTATAAGAGCAGACATGATGTGCTAATTGAAGGATTACGTCCAATGATGGATATCTGTAAGATATCAGGAGAACATGCGGGGGTTCACCTTCTTCTGACTTTCCATAACGGAATGTCAGAAGAAGAATTGATTCAACGGGCAGAAGCGGAAGATATTCGTGTCTATGGGCTTTCGGATTATTGTATTCAGGAAAAATATGAAGGAAATGCCACCATATTGTTAGGATACGCGAACCTTTCGGAGGAACAGATTCGAGAGGCAGTTCAGATATTAAATTGCTGTTGGAAAAAATAGTATATATACCTTTTGAATAAGTTTTTCATTAATTGGAAGGAAAATATTAGCTACAGGTCCTACACAGGCAGCACAGATCACAGTTCCGAGTCCAACTGAACCTCCCAATAGGAATCCTGCAAGGACAAAAGAAATATCTGTTATGACACGTACGATTCCGAAACTTTGTTTTGTCTTATCACTGATTACAACGGCAACCAGGTCGTTAGGACCAGTTCCTGCGTCGGATTTGATTACAATAGTCATACCATAAGCCAATATCACACATCCCAGTGCGAGAATAATAAGCTTATATGCGAGGGGACTGCTTTCCGTTACCACTGGTTTTAGGATGAGTGTAAATATATCTATAATAGGTCCTCCAAAAATCATACAAAGAACGGTGCCTATTTTAATATAGGTTTTGTCTGTTGCCAGAAGAATCAGAATAATCAGGAAGCAAAGAGCGATATGGACACGTCCGTGAGTTAAAAATTCCCATCCTGTCAGATTAGACAATGTACGATAGACTCCCTGCACCAGCACATTATAGGGGTCAGAACCGAGATTTGTAAGGAGGAACAAAGTGACCCCCAGATGGGCAATCGTCAGTCCTACCATCAGAATGATTATTTTTAATAAATTTATTTTATAGTTTTTAAACATAATATTCCCCTAAACTTAGTATTGGATTTCTTTTTGTTTAGTATATCGTATCTTAAAATAAAAATAAAGTGCGTAAGTCTTGTTATCAGTAACTTACGCACTTTAATTGTATTCTTTTTACAATCTATGCTTCTTCCGTTGATTCTTCCGTATCAGTACCTTCAGCTTTTTCTTCAGCAGGAGCTTCATCTTCAGGGACTGTCTCAACAGTCTCTTCTTTGACTGATTTATCAGATTGATTTAAAGAAACATATTCACGGTCTGTCACCGGTTTTAAATCACTGTCAAGATCAAAATCTTCATCTTCAAAATCATCGGCAAATTCATCATCCTCGTTGATATCTTTTTTCTTTAAATAATATATAAGGCCTGCAGCGGCACTGCTGACAGCAGCCAGACCTAATAGTTTTTTGCCCCAATTCTTCATGATTGTTATAACTCCTTTCAAATCTGTTATTGAATATATCATACCACAGTTTTTGGCAATTTTCCTCTAAAATTAATATAAAATATAAATAATATTGTAATACAAATTTCATAAATGTGTGTTACACTGTAACATATGCGAATGACAGCAGAAGGAGAAAGCAAGAATTATGAGTAAAAATCAGACAGCAGGTACAGCAAAGAAAGGTTTGTTCCGTATTATATTCAGCAGAACAGGAATCATACTGCTTTTACTTTTATTGCAGATTCTGTTTTTTGTAGAATTTATTTTTCGGGTAGAAGCGTATGCGCCATATGTCTATGGAATTATTCTGGTTCTGGAAGTCATTGTTATAGTGTACATTATTAATTCCAAAGGGAATCCGGCTTTTAAAATGACGTGGATACTGTGTGTGCTGACTTTTCCTCTGATAGGAACGGTATTTTATATTTATGTACAAATGCAGGTGGGAACGAGATTTCTCCAGGATCGTTTAGCGGTATTGAAGATTGAGACAGATCCATATATGCAGCAGGATCAGGATACATTAGGGGCTATCTGGGCAAGCAAATCGGCTAATGCACAGTTGTCTTATTATCTGTCTAATCAGCTGGGCTTTCCTACCTATCGTAATACAGAGGTGAAGTATTTTCCACTTGGAGAGTATAAGTTCAAGTATCTGACTGCAGAATTAAAAAAAGCAAAAAAATATATCTTTATGGAATATTTTATTGTAGAGGAAGGTTACATGTGGGGAACCATCCTGGATATTCTGAAGGAAAAAGTGAAAGAGGGTGTTGAAGTACGGTTCATGTATGATGGCATGTGCGCAATTTCCATGCTTCCTTATAACTATCCGACTTATTTAAAAAAATATGGAATCAAATGTAAGATGGTGAATGCAGTAAAGCCTTTTTTATCAACGACACAGAACAACAGGGATCATCGAAAAATCTGTGTGATTGATGGGAAGATAGGATTTACTGGTGGAATTAATCTTGGAGATGAATATATCAATAAAAAAGTAAGGTTTGGGCATTGGAAGGATACTGCAATTATGTTAAGAGGAGATGCCGTACAGAGCCTGACCATGATATTTTTACAGATGTGGAATGTGGACGAACGTCGGAAAGACGAATATGAAAAATATCTGACGCCAAAGCGAAAGGGACTTCATCGTGAGATGGGATATGTAATTCCTTATGCCGACAGTCCGTTTGACAATGAAAATGTAGGAGAAGAGGTATATTTTCATATTCTGAATCATGCAAAAAAATATGTTCATATCATGACCCCTTATCTGATCCTGGATAATGAGATGATAACGACACTTTTGCGTGCGGCAAAGAGTGGAATAGAAGTGATTATCATTATGCCTCACATTCCAGACAAATGGTATGCATTTGTGGTTGCACAGACATTTTATAAAGAATTGATTGAAGGAGGCGTGCAGATCTATGAGTATACTCCTGGGTTTGTTCATGCCAAAGTGTTCGTCTCAGATGATGACACTGCAACGGTAGGAACTATTAACCTGGATTATCGGAGTTTATATTTACATTTTGAATGTGGTGCGTTTATTTATAATAATTCAGAAATAGATAAAATCGAACGTGATTTCCAGCATACCCTGACAAAATGTCATAAGGTGACATTGATAGAAGTAAAGAATCGAAGTACATTTTCAAAAATTACAGGGCAGGTTCTTCGTCTTGTCGCGCCCCTGATGTAAAAAGTGAAGAAAAATATTGAAGAATCGTTGAAAATGCATTTTACAGAAGCGGGAAAATATAGTATAATTCATAAGTGGTTCCATTAGGAATACTTGATAAGAATGATAAGTTATGTTAATAACGCAGGAGGAATTGATATGGTTAAAGCAGTAGTTGGTGCTAACTGGGGAGATGAAGGAAAGGGTAAGATTACGGATATGCTTGCTGAGAAGGCAGATATTATCGTAAGATTTCAGGGAGGTGCTAATGCAGGACATACCATTATTAATGATTATGGAAAATTTGCATTGCATACTTTGCCATCAGGCGTATTCTATGGTCATACTACCAGTATTATAGGAAATGGTGTGGCATTAGATGTTCCGGTCCTTTTTAAAGAGATCCAGTCTATTGTTGACAGAAATGTTCCGATGCCGAAGATTCTTGTGTCTGACCGTGCCCAGATGGTGATGTCATATCATAAGAATTTTGATGCATATGAAGAGGAAAGATTGGGAGGAAAATCCTTCGGTTCAACCAAATCGGGAATTGCCCCATTTTATTCTGATAAATATGCAAAGATTGGTTTCCAGGTAAGTGAACTTTTTGATGACGAGTTGTTGAAAGAGAAAGTTAAAAGAGTTGCAGAGCAGAAGAATGTTCTCTTAAAGCACCTGTACCACAAACCAACAATCAATCCTGACGATCTTTATAATGAATTACAAGAATACAAGAAGATGGTAGAGCCATATGTATGTGATACTTCTCTCTATCTTCACAATGCGTTAAAAGAAGGAAAAGAGATTCTTTTAGAAGGACAGCTCGGATCCCTGAAAGATCCAGATCATGGAATCTATCCAATGGTTACATCTTCTTCTACATTGGCGGCATATGGTGCAATCGGCGCTGGAATTCCTCCATATGAGATTAAAAAGGTAATTACAGTATGTAAAGCATATTCAAGCGCTGTAGGAGCAGGTGCCTTTGTAAGTGAGATTTTTGGAGAAGAAGCAGATGAACTGAGACGTCGTGGCGGTGATGGGGGAGAGTTCGGTGCAACAACTGGGCGTCCAAGAAGAATGGGATGGTTTGACTGTGTGGCATCTAAGTATGGATGCAGAATGCAAGGAACAACAGATGTGGCGTTTACCGTATTGGATGTTTTGGGATATCTGGATGAGATTCCAGTATGTGTTGGTTATGAGATTAACGGAGAAGTGACTACAGAATTCCCAACGACACACTTATTGGAAAAGGCAAAACCAGTCTTAAAGACACTTCCAGGATGGAAATGCGATATCCGTGGAATTAAGAAATATGAAGATCTGCCAGAAAACTGCCGTAAGTATATCGAATTTGTAGAAGAACAGATAGGATATCCGATTACAATGGTTTCTAATGGACCAGGAAGAGAAGATATCATCTATAGATA
>NZ_JBNPOQ010000039.1:0-6507 GCF_050315235.1 Bariatricus sp. SGI.019
TTCTTTATTATTTAATTAATACTTGACGTCGTTATCACAGGAATTCCTGTATCTGCCACATCTTCAACTATTATCTGACCGTTCAAAACCGGCGGCTCAATTTCCAGTTGTTTTAACTCTTTGACACAGTCCATAACCTTTCCTTTGGGAATATCCTCTTTTGTTTTTACCGGGACCACTCCCCCTCCCTTTACATGCACAGTTGTTGTCACAATCCTGGTTGGATCAGTCACTTCTTTTCTGGCATATACATCTCCACGCACACATGTATTTCCAGTCACACCTTTCACTTGATTATCTTCTATTTTCACATACAACGTACAACCCATCGGGCAGCCAATGCAGGTCAATACTCTTTGTCCCATAATCTCACCTCCCACATCTATCACATGGTTTCCAAAGCAACTATGATCTTATCAATATTGCCGCACTCTTCTAACTTTGCTTTCTCAATGATTACTTCTTCCATCTCTCCGGGAGTCACAATCTGTTTTTTCCTGTGTATGATTCTCTTTTCTCCCAGATAAACACTGATATAGCAATTTCGATAGACATTACCCACTCTGAAACGAATCTTCACTTTATCACGCATTCGCTTCGGTTCTATAGTAGCCGGAACTGTATATCGTACACCGTCTTGCGGTTCTATCTTAATCGCTTGTTCTTCTCTTTCTTTCAATTCTCCACGAATATACGCCGCTGCGTTTTCTCCTGCACATTTTGCTTCTTCTGAAACATAATCCACCAGATCATGTACATGAAGAACATTGCCACAGGCAAATACTCCTGGCAGATTACTTTCAAGGCTTTCATCAACAACGGGTCCATTCGTAACTGGGTTCATACAGATTCCCATCGATCTGCTCAGTTCATTTTCCGGTATCAATCCACAAGAAAGAAGAAGCGTATCACAGACATATTCTTCCTCAGTTCCCGGAATTGGTTTTCCTTTCTCATCCACTTCTGCAAGAATAACCCCTTCCAACTGTTGCTTTCCTTTGATATCAACAACCGTATGCCGTAACTTTAACGGGATTCCAAAGTCATCCAGACACTGGACGATATTCCTCTTCAAGCCGCCGGAATACGGCATTAATTCTGCAACAACCTTCACCCTGGCTCCTTCCAGAGTCATTCTTCTCGCCATGATAAGACCGATATCTCCAGAGCCAAGAATTACGACTTCTTTTCCCGGAAGAAATCCATCTACATTGACCAGACGCTGTGCCGTTCCAGCTGAATAGATTCCCATCGGACGATATCCCGGAATATTCAAGGCTCCTCTCGGGCGTTCCCGGCATCCCATGGCAAGAACAATTGCTTTTGCCTGTATCTGCACGATTCCATCCGTTCGGTTCATCATCATTACCACTTTACCCGGCGAAATATCCAGAACCATCGTTCCGGTCAGATAAGAAATCCCCAGTTTCTGAACCTGACAGATAAAACGATGGGCATATTCCGGTCCGGTAAGCTCTTCCTGAAACGTATGCAATCCGAAACCATTGTGAATACACTGGTTCAGAATACCTCCTAATCTCTCATCCCGCTCAATAATCAGAATATCATCAATTCCTTTTTCTTTTGCCGCGATTGCAGCCGCAAGACCTGCCGGACCGCCTCCTACGATTACCAGATCACAATTCCTCATCTTGCATCCCTCCTTCCATTCTTCCGAATATCCTTTAATTCCAAATGCAATTCCCTTGCAAGAATTTCCATTACTTTCGGAGTACAGAATCCAGCCTGACAACGTCCCATACCCGCTCTGGTACGTCGTTTAACTCCATCCAGCGTTGTTGCTCCCAAAGGTCTGTGAATCGCATCCAGAATCTCTCCTTCTGTAATCTGCTCACATCTGCACACAATCTGACCATATGCCTGATTCTTCTGAAGCAACCGATTCTGTTCCTCTTTCGGAAGATCCAGGAATCGTACAATTCCTTTTCTCTCTTCTACAAAAATCTCTTTTTCTTTCAGTTCCATCTTTTCAGCCAGAATATCCCGGACATAAATACCAATCGCCGGAGCACTGGTTAAGCCTGGAGATTCGATTCCCGCCACATCAATAAATCCTTTTGCATCTTCAACTTCACCGATAATAAATTCCCCATGTTCTTCATGTGCTCTAAGTCCGGCAAAAGACGTAATCACCTGCTTAAACGGGATATTTTTAACAGACTTTGTACATTTCTCCAAAACCTCCTGAAGTCCTTTGGCCGTTGTTGCTGTGGCTTCTTTATCCTCTATATCAATTGCAGTCGGACCAAGCAGCAGATTACCATGAATCGTCGGCGTTACCAACACTCCCTTTCCCTTTTCAGTCGGGAGCTGGAAGATCGTGTGTCTGACCAAGTCACCTGCTGTCTTATCCAGAAGACAGTAATCTCCTCTGCGAGGCATAATATGTATCTTCAGTTCACTAACCATATTGTGAAATACATCCGCATATACCCCCGCCGCATTAATTACATATTTCGTATCAAATACACCTTGATTTGTCTGGATTCGATAGTCTTGTCCCACTCTTTCAATTAACTGAACTTCTGTTCCCAGCTTGAATTCCACACCATTTTGTGCGGCATTTTCTGCATAAGCAATATTCATGCCAAACGGACATACAATTCCTCCAGACGGGATATACAACACTGCATACACTCCATCCGCCAGATTAGGTTCCAGTTCAAGTGCCTGCTCACGTTTTAGGATTTTCATTCCTTTCACACCGTTTTCTTTTCCCTGCTCCAACAATTTCTCCAACGCAGGAATTCCCATTTCATTCTGACACACAACCATGGAACCATTTCTTTTAAACTCAAAATCCAGCTTTTTCGACATCTCATCCATCATAGAATTGCCCAGTACATTCAGTTTTGCCTTCAAGGTTCCAGGCTTTGCATCAAATCCTCCATGCACGATCCCACTATTTGCCTTGCTCGTCCCTTCACATATATCGCTCTCCCGTTCCAGCACACAGATATCCAGCTGATATCTGGACAACTCTCTCGCTATCGCACATCCTGACACTCCAGCTCCGATAATGATTACATCTTTCATACTTGCTCTTCCCCTTTCTATAACTTCCAAACATTTGGATTTGTAGATGAAATTGCTGCTGCCCCTGCGGAAATAGCTCCTATAATATCTTCCTTATCAGAAATCAGGCCACCGCAGATAATCGGTACTGATATTTTTTGAACAATCTGCTGTGTAATCTTTGGCATGATTCCCGGTAATATCTCCATAATGTCTGGCTTTGCCTGTTCTGCTTGTTTTGATATATTTTTCAAGGCCATCGAATCCAGTATAAACACACGAAATACGGTAAACATTCCTAATTCCTTTGCTCTTTTTAACAACGTAAGTCTTGTGGAGATAATGCCATCTACCCGGGTCTGTTCTTTCATAAAATCTACTGCGATTTCTTTACTTCCAATCCCGCCCAGCAAATCCATATGTACAATTGCAATCTTGTGTGCATCTTTTACCTTCTTTACAATCTTTCCAATATTGCAGATATCTCCATATAATATAAATACGATCTTTGATTCTGTCTTAAGACATGTCTCCAGTCCTTCCTGATCTTTGACCGCTGTAATGATCGGATTATCTTCAATTGCTTCCAATATCTCTTCATGCGTATACATCATATACAACCTTCTTCCTGAATATGTTTTTATCTATAGCATCTATCTTTCATGCAATAAAAAAGAGCAAAGCTATATATAGAAAACTATATAATCACTTCGCTCATTTTCTCCTAGTAATTATCTATATGTTAGTATAGCATACCTTTGAAATAAATACAATGATTTTGTCGATGATCCATCTAATACCTGTTATGTACATTTTCTGCAAAGCACATGACGTCTTTTATCTCCAGCACCGTTCCGTCATCCAGCACCGCCTTACCGCTCATTCTTCCAAACACCTGATGCTGATCCGTCTCTATAATGACTGCCGCAGTCCTTGCCGCACGGTCAAGCACTGGCACAAAGTCCATCTCAAACCGCCCATCACTGGATGAAAATGTCCACGGCTTCATATAACTGTCTTCTGGAATGTGGAACGTCACATCGTCCAACTTATGTGCAGTGCCATCGTAGAACAGCATATTTTCTGATGCCGCAGTAGTATCCCCGAAGCCATACCCTATATTGAATCCAAACGGCTTTCCATTTAACACGGTGTTCCCGGATCCCCAGTACCATCGGTTATCATACGTCCAGACACCACGTCCCCAGTCAAGCGTTCCAAAATCTGTTTCCTTCGAAAAAGTGTAAGTCTTCCCATCAAAGGTCATCGTGCCACTCGCAGGCATACAATTTATCTTCTGATTATAATAAAACGCCGTCTTCTTCTCTTTCCACGGAGTTGCAATGACCATGGTATCCATCTTCGGCTGTTCCAATACGATACTGCATGAAAACGGTTTGCCCTGATAAAAATTCTTAAACTGACATCCGATTCGCCGTTTTCCATCCCTCACCTGAAATTCCATATGGAGCCGTTTATCCTTGTATACCGTATCCCCGGCATCGGATGACTGTGGCAGATGAAACTTGCCCATCGGAAATGGATTCAGAATCGTCTGTGTATGCTCCCATCCCTCTTTGAAATTTAAAAGAGAGACCGACTGAAGACCTATATATCCGTCATCTGATATCGTAAACGCCCCTGCAAAATCTTCATTTAACACCAGATAATAATCCCATTCCTTGATTCGGAACCGAGGCGCCTTGATTTTGGTCCGGTCATACTGCCAGAATTGCTGCTTCGCCCATCCAAGCTCGGTAAGACTGCCATCCGATTTCAATAAAGGCTGCACTTTTGTTACCTCATGGTTTCGCATACTTATACCTCCATTATTCATTCAGCCTCTGTTCATGTAATCATTATAGCATACCTTTTTGTTCTAGTGACAAAATTAACAGTTTATTGTATAATCTTAGAAACCGTAGCAATTCTTTACACGACAATAAGAATAACAAGGTGGACGTATGATCTTATGAAGAAAACACTTCGGAGATTATCCCCAGACGATGAAAACGGTAATCGGAACGGTAAAGCAGGCAGGAACTTATCCGTACCGTAAGATTATTGTTCTTCTGACGGCTGCCATTCTTCCACTCATTTTGGGCAGCAGCGTAGGTCCGGAAGCCGGAATGGTTGGAGTCATCGTTGCCCTTGGATGTTGGGTAAATGAAAACCTTAAGTTTGCAGATAAGAGCGCGAATTTATATTCAAAAGTCGGCATGGCAGTTTCTTTGTCGATTCTCTTCTCTTCGCTTCTTTTCGGATTTTTCTCTGCTGTTGAAAACGATGATCTGCCTTTTGCAGATGACCAGGAAAAGATGGGCTCCAATTCGAAGCTCCTTATATATGCTATTTCCATTGTATCTTCCCTTGGAATTCTGACTTTGTTAAATCATCTGTTTGGAAAGGTTTCGGAAGGGTTCCCAAGCTTTGGAAAAGCAAGGCCTGATAAGTGGGATATTGCAATGATCATTGTCTATCTTATCTGCGGCATCATACTTGGTCTTTTCTTTGAGAAATCCGAAGAATGGTTTGAAAAGTTTTCCATAAAGACACCTCCGATTATAAGCGAAATTCTGGCAGGTTTGGTTCTGGGCCTTGTTGTTACGTATCTTCCGGTTGTTCAGTTCTCAGGGGAAAGCCAGATGGCAGTGCTGATTACGGATTATGCAAAGTATGCACCGGCGGCAATGATCGGGATTGCTTTTCTGAAGGTATTGATGACGAATATGTGTATTCAGATGGGAGTATGGATCTTTCTTGCGGCGGTACTTGCCAGTCAAGTGACGAGAGGTAAAAATCATGAAGAAAAAGCATAATAAAGCACTTTTACAGTGTCATCAGAATTAATATTTTCACAACAAACCAGTTATCCTGTGTCTCAAAATGTACTTCACCACCATATAACGGATTGTCAAAGCAAAATAAAAATGAACCCGCTTACTTTCCTCAAAAAAACGGAATTTCATATGCCAGCTATATAATGTACCTTTCATATCTTCTTCTTTTCATTACTACATTTAATGAAAAAAGTACTACCACTCCTATCATACTCAATATTTTTCCTATCATCACTCCCGGTGCATGATAAATCATCTCAATCTCATGTTTTCCTTCCTGCACTTTCATGCCAAGAAATGCAGTATTCACCTTCTCATATTCTGTTTCTTTGCCGTCTATTAATATCTCAAAATTTTCATCATAAGGAATCGATGTAATCAGATAACCATCTTTATCTCCTTCCACGATTCCTTTAATAACATTTCCTTTTGTCTCCTCTTTATCCATCTGAAATTCCGACTGAACAAGTTCATTTCGTTGATCTTCCAAAGTCGTTTCCTTCCATATATAACTGTTCAAATGGTCAATCTCATAATCACCCGCCCCAAACCTTATGTCTATCTTTGTCTGCCCTTCCTTTAGTGGAATTGCATAAGTAAATTCTTCATTTGCATTGTAATAAATATGTGT
>NZ_JBNPOQ010000040.1:0-5832 GCF_050315235.1 Bariatricus sp. SGI.019
AGATGAATAAATGAAATGGGCAGAAGGTATTTTAAAATGAAATTAATTATTGATAATTTTGCGAAAATAAAGCATGCAGATATAATGATTGATGGGATTACAGTAATAGCAGGAGAAAACAATTCGGCAAAAAGTACAATTGGAAAAGTATTATATTCTTCTTTTAATTCTCTATATGATATAGAAGGAAAGATAGAAAAGCGAAGAATTGAGAATATATATGATGTATGCAATAGGGGTATGCGCAATGCATTTATGCATGAATTACGTTCACCAAGAACGATATCTGACAGAATAAGTAAAGAGTTTAGCAATATTCTTGTGAGACAGGGTACAGTTGATAAATTAAAATATCATAAGATATTAATAGATATTCTAAAAAAATATAATGTAGAATTATCAGAAGAAAGAGTTGAAGAGATTCTTGAAAATACATATGATAAAATTGTTTCGTTAAAGAAAAATGACGATTATGAGATTGCATTAGAATTAATACAGAGATTTTTCACACAGGTATTTGATTCTCAAATCCAATGTTTAAAAGGAGCTGAAAAAAAAGCAAAGGTAACATTGGTAATTAAAAATAAAGAATTATCAATTCAGTTTGAAAATAATGAATGTGTCAAATGGGAGACAGAGTATAATATTTTGCATGAAGCTTTTTTTATTGACGATCCTTTTGTTTTGGATAATTTAACAGGATTTTATTTCTTGTCTAATAATACAATTCGTAATCAATTGATTGAACGATTAAGTGACGATGATCTAATGGAAGGTATATTTGATGCAGTTAAGGCGAAAGATAGTCTAAAAGAGATATATAATATTTTGGATCAGATAACAAAAGGAAAGATATCCGTGCGAAATGGACAATGGGAATTAAGCTCAGAAGAATATCAAGAGCCAGTTCATTTTGAGAATCTTTCAGCAGGGTTAAAGTCTTTTGTATTAGTAAAGATGCTGTTGGAAAAGGGAATTCTTAAAGAAAAAGATGTACTTATTTTGGATGAGCCAGAGATTCATCTTCATCCTGAATGGCAATTGGTTTATGCAGAATTAATTGTTCTTTTGCAGAAAATGTTTGATCTGAGTATTGTAGTTACAACACATAGCCGTGATTTTTTGGAGGCTATAGAATTAAGTGTAAAAAAATATAAGTTAAATGACAAGAGTAATTTTTATTTGTCGAGAATGGAGGATGAATTAGTAGTTTTTGATAATGTTACAAATAATTTGGAAAGAATCTATAGCCAACTGGTAACTCCCAGTATGTTATTAGATAAACTTAGGTATGAAATAGGAATGGATGAGGATGAGTAATTTTGATGTATTTAAAGACACAGTAATGAGATATTTAATGAGAAATGGAATAGAATTATCATTTTTATCTTCTTTACATGAAGTGTCCCTGAATAATACAAATGATGAATCACGATATCTATGTAATAGTGGTGGAGATTTAGAAGTGGTATCTATGGATGTATTAGCAAAAGATGGGTATAGAAAAGCTAAGGCATCTTCCTTGAAGGAGAATCCTATTACTACTGTAGATGCATTTATGATTAACAAAAATAATGAATGGTATTTGATTGAATTTAAAGATTGTCCTATAAGAAGTGATAAAAAAACAACAAAGGATAATATCATTAAAAAGGCATATGAAAATTGGTATATGATATTAGACATGTTTTATACAGTGACAGAAGAAGGATATGAAAATGCTATTTTTGACGTGGTAAATCCTGTTAAGTTTGCTAAGTTACATGTTTATTACATATTGGTGTGTAGTGCAGATAAAAATGCAAATATTTATAATCAGGTAAAGAACAAGGCATTGTTAAATCAGAATTATACACCACCTTTTATGCAGAGGTTGAAAGATTATATTTTTAAAGATGCATTTGTCTATACAGAAGATTTTTTTGAGAAAAAATTTGTGAATAATTTTGTTTATTAAAAATTAAAAAAGTACTTGAAGGTGACCCAAGGTCACCTTTTATAATGTGTTCAGACAGGATGAAATCGACTGAATTGGGAACATAATAATTACATACATTACAAAGGAGGTTCCTATTATGAAGGGAATTATATTAGCAGGAGGTTCTGGTACACGTCTGTATCCTCTGACTATGGTAACATCGAAGCAATTATTACCGATTTATGATAAACCGATGATCTATTATCCGATGTCTGTATTGATGAATGCAGGTATTCGTGATATCTTGATTATCTCCACTCCACAAGATACACCGAGATTTCAGGAACTGTTGGGAGATGGACACCAGTATGGTGTGAATCTTTCCTATGCAGTTCAGCCAAGCCCGGATGGACTGGCACAGGCCTTTATCATTGGTGCAGACTTCATTGGTGACGATACCGTTGCAATGGTTCTGGGAGATAATATTTTTGCAGGTCATGGCTTGAAAAAGCGTCTGAAAGCGGCCGTGGAAAATGCAGAGTCTGGAAAAGGTGCGACAGTATTCGGCTATTATGTAGATGATCCGGAACGTTTTGGTATCGTAGAGTTCGACCACAACGGAAAGGCAATCTCTATTGAAGAGAAACCAGAACATCCAAAGAGCAATTACTGCGTAACGGGATTATACTTCTATGATAATAAAGTTGTAGAGTATGCCAAGAACCTGAAGCCTGGAAAAAGAGGCGAGTTAGAGGTCACAGACCTGAACCGCATCTATCTGGAAGACAATCAGCTGAATGTAGAGCTCCTTGGACAAGGATTTACCTGGCTGGATACCGGAACACATGAAAGTCTGGTAGATGCAACAAATTTTGTTAAGACAGTAGAGACACATCAGCATCGTAAGATCGCATGCCTGGAAGAGATCGCATATCTGAATGGCTGGATCAGCAAAGAAGAAGTCATGAAAGTCTATGAAGTACTGAAAAAGAACCAGTACGGACAGTACCTGAAAGACGTATTAGATGGGAAGTATCAAGAAAACTTGTATTAAAAACGTTACTATTCACAGTTATTTCAGAAGAATAATCAGGCTTTTCGTGTTTACACGTAAAAGAATGGTTATTCTTCTGAAATTGAACTGCGAAGCAGGAACTTCACCCACATAAGCAATCTTAGCTGCATAGTAGCGAGATTGGAGCCTCGAAAAGAGGCGACGATTGCGCATGTGGAGTGAAGAACTGTGAAGAACATTAGAACACAAAAGGAGAATATGATTATGACAATTATTGTAACTGGCGGAGCTGGATTTATTGGAAGTAACTTTATATTTCACATGTTAGAGAAGTACCCGGATTATCGTATTGTATGTCTGGATTGTCTGACTTATGCAGGAAATTTATCCACACTGGCACCTGTCATGGACAACCCGAATTTTAGATTTGTAAAAGAGAGTATCACAGATCGTGAAGCAGTGTACAGATTATTCGAAGAGGAGCATCCGGATATCGTGGTGAACTTTGCCGCAGAGAGTCATGTAGACCGTTCTATTGAGAATCCGGAAGTATTCTTGGATACGAACATTAAAGGAACAGCAGTGTTGATGGATGCTTGTAGAAAATATGGAATTACCCGTTATCATCAGGTATCTACTGATGAGGTGTACGGAGATCTTCCACTGGACAGACCAGATCTGTTCTTTACAGAGGAAACACCAATTCACACAAGTAGCCCATATAGCTCTTCGAAGGCAGCAGCTGACCTGTTAGTGCTGGCATATCATAGAACCTATGGTCTCCCTGTGACCATTAGTAGATGTTCGAACAACTATGGCCCATATCATTTCCCAGAGAAGCTGATTCCATTGATGATTGCTAATGCACTGAATGACAAGCCACTTCCGGTATATGGTAAGGGAGAGAATGTCCGTGACTGGCTGTATGTAGAAGATCACTGTAAGGCAATTGATCTGATCATTCACAAAGGACGAGTTGGTGAAGTATACAATATCGGTGGACATAACGAGATGAAGAACATTGACATTGTTAAGATTATCTGTAAAGAATTAGGGAAACCAGAAAGCCTGATTACTTATGTAACAGACCGTAAAGGTCATGATATGCGTTATGCAATCGACCCAACCAAGATTCATAATGAATTGGGCTGGCTTCCGGAGACAAAGTTTGCAGATGGTATCAAGAAGACGATTCAGTGGTATCTGGATCATAAAGAATGGTGGGAGACTATTATCTCTGGTGAATATCAGAATTATTATGAGAAGATGTATGCAAATCGTTAATTGTGGCAGCAGGAGGTAATCGTATGAAGGTATTAGTAACAGGCGTTGGCGGCCAGCTTGGGCATGATGTCATGAACGAACTGGCAAGGCGTGGATATGAAGGAATTGGAAGTGATATTGCTCTGGAATATAGTGGAGTGGCAGATGGTTCTGCAGTTACTACAATGCCATATATTCCAATGGATATTACAGATGCAGCTTCTGTAGAAGAGAAGATTACGGAGGTTCATCCAGATGTAGTCGTTCACTGTGCAGCATGGACAGCAGTGGATATGGCAGAAGATGATGATAAGGTTGAAAAAGTACGTGCCATTAATGCAGGTGGCACAGCCAATATTGCGAATGTCTGCAAGAAGCTGGATTGTAAGATGGTATATATCAGTACGGACTATGTGTTTGATGGCCAGGGACTGAAGCCTTGGCAGCCGGATTGTAAGGATTACAAGCCATTGAATGTCTATGGACAGACCAAGCTGGAAGGAGAATTGGCAGTATCTGAGACTTTAGAGAAATATTTCATCGTGCGGATTGCATGGGTATTTGGTAAGAATGGTAAGAACTTTATCAAGACGATGCTGAATGTAGGAAAGACCCATGATAAATTAACGGTGGTGAATGATCAGATTGGAACACCGACTTATACGTTCGATCTTGCAAGATTATTAGTGGATATGATTGAGACAGAGAAGTATGGTTATTATCATGCAACGAATGAAGGCGGTTATATCAGCTGGTATGACTTCACAAAAGAGATCTTCCGCCAGGCAGTAGAGATGGGGCATGAAGAGTATGCAGAAGACAGATTGACCGTATCTCCGGTAACGACCGAAGAATATGGAATCTCTAAGGCGGCGCGTCCATTCAACAGCAGACTCGACAAGAGCAAGCTGATAGAGAATGGTTTTGAACCATTGCCGACATGGCAGGATGCATTGGGCAGATATCTGAAAGAGATTGAATTTTAATTCGCGTTATAATATAGGAGATGATATAGATGGGACAGATTAAAGTTGAGAAAAATGCCGGTGGAATTCCGGGACTGTGCGTAATTGAGCCGACTGTTCATGGAGATGCCAGAGGGTATTTTATGGAGACCTACAATCAGAGGGATATGGAAGAGGCAGGACTTACTATGAATTTTGTACAGGACAATCAGTCCTGCTCCACAAAAGGTGTCCTTCGGGGATTACATTTTCAGAAGGAATTTCCACAGGGAAAATTGGTGCGAGTTGTGAAAGGCTCTGTGTTTGATGTGGCAGTTGACCTCCGAAGCGATAGTGAGACTTATGGGAAATGGTTCGGGGTAGAATTGACAGAAGAGAATAAGAAGCAATTCTATATTCCAGAAGGATTCGCACATGGGTTTTTAGTGTTGAGCGATATTGCAGAATTCTGTTATAAATGTACAGACTTCTACCATCCGGGAGATGAAGGTGGCTTGGCGTGGAATGATCCGGAGATTGGAATTGAATGGCCACAGTTGACTGGCGCGTACCAGGGGACAGCGTCTGCTGACGGATATCAGTTGGAAGATGGAACAGCATTGAACTTAAGCGATAAAGATCAGCTCTGGGTTGGATTGAAGGATACGTTCCATTTTTAGAGACAGAACAGG
>NZ_JBNPOQ010000041.1:0-2694 GCF_050315235.1 Bariatricus sp. SGI.019
AGAAGTGCCAGGAGAACTTGTAAGTTTCCTGAATTTTGTGAAAGCTGACCTGAGCGAAAGTGAAACAGATTTTGAGGATGATTTTGTAGAAAAGCTTCAGAATACAATACGCAGAATCAAATCCAATCGTGAAATGGAGGAGCGTTTTATGATCTTTGAAGAGATGTTGAGGGATGAACGCGCAGAGGGAAAGGCAGAAGGAAAAGCAGAAGGAAAAGCAGAAGCTGTTTTAGAAATGTTATTAGAACTAATGAGCAATCTAGGCGAGATCCCGGATGAACTTCGGAACAGGATTACGAGTGAAAAAGATCTGGAAACGTTGAAGAAGTGGCACAGATTAGCCGCAAGATCCGAATCCTTGGATGAGTTTTTGGAAAAGATGTAAAAAGTAATTTCTTATAATTAATATCAATCATATCTATGACCGGATGTTGCAGGGTGTCAGTGCTTTGCGGCATCTGGTGACTGTAACACGAATCAGGCCGATTCAGGCGAAATATCAGCATTAGAAGCGCAGAGGAATTCTATAAATATAAATCGAAGGTAAATATACTATTTGTCGGGGGCTTAGCGATAATTTAACAGTTTCAGGATAGTGGATTTTACAAATGAGTGATTAAATAAATATCATATTGAAACGCAGCAGTGGAAAGGAAGAAAAATTGTGAATAAAAAAATCCTTAGATATATATGCATCTCATTATTGATGGTTTGCTGTGTAAATTTTCAGATACTGCAGGTACAGGCGGGGACGACAAAAGTGATTTTACATAAGGCGGAACAACAGGATAATTCGGTCAAAGAGAAGGGGCAGAGGATTGGCTCCATCAAGACTAGAGATGAGAATCACACGGCAGTATATCTGGTTCCCCTGTTGACAGCGGCTGTTGTATGCGGAAGAAAGGTGAAAAAAATAAAATCGGAGGAAGAAGTTTGAAGAAGAACAAGATTTGGCTTATCGGAACAATCATTGCAATTGTAATTTTGATTGCTGCCGGAGGTTTTTTCCTGGCAAGGAAAAATACATTGTCCGGTGGTCTGAAAATGGAAAAAAATACTGTGAAATGGAATCAGAATCTGGAAAGTGTGGATGAAAGTGCTGATATACAGATTCCTTATTACAGTGATATTTATATGGATGACGGGGCTGATTCGATAGACATGGTTCTGGTTAACCCAAAAGAGAATGAATGTTACTTTACATATACTTTTATATTGAATGAGACGGGTGAGGAAATCTATCAATCTGACCTGATAGAACCGGGACGTGCGTTGGAAGAAGTAAAACTGAACCAAAAGATGATAAGTGGAACGTATAAGCTGGATATCCGCATTGATACTTATTCGATTGAGGAACAGAATCCGCTGAATAATGCCATTGTTTCTACGAATTTAATTGTATCTTAATATTCCCCAAAAAGGGTTTATATATAGAAAATAAAAATGAAATGAACTGAAGGAGGATTCAAAAATGAGGAATTTAAAGAAATTTGCAGCAATTGGACTTATCTGTGCCACGATTATGGGAAATGCACTGAATGTTGCAGCAGCAGATGTATCTGTAGAAGAAGGAAATAACGCAAATGGGCAGACAACGGTTTCCCTTGTAAAGGAAAATCCTGCACCAACTTTTACGGTTGGTATTCCATCAACAGTAAATATTACTTCTGCTGATCCTGCACAGCTTACATTTACTATGAATGAGGATAGCTTGAATGCCATTCCGGATGGGAAAAAAGTCAGTGTGAGCATTGCAGATGCAGGATATGGAACTACAACAGGAAAATTCGCTCTGAGCAGCGGAACAGATGAAGCTACATATGGTGTTTATGGAAGTAAATACAGCACCAGACCGTCCGATGCTTATAAGATTGGCGATCTGTTAGTAAGTTTCTATGGAAATGAAAAAGTGACAGATGGAACTGCTTCAATTGGCAGAGTAATTAAAGCAGATAACTATGACGGAATTGCTGCCGGAACTTATGAAGGATTTATTACATTCAATATTGACGTGCGCAATCAGTAATTTTGTACTGTTGGCTTAACAACTGGCCGGTCGCAGGAGATACCCTGTGACCGGTCAGTTTTTTTCAATATCTCAAAGTATTTCTTGAGGATGGCAATGGATTCATCGTAAACGCTCAATATCATTTACTGACATTTTGAATAAGAAATCTATCGCAAAAGTGGTTCTATCGTCATTGGAAATGGAAGATTTCAAATAGTCTTCAAGCGTGATTCCGTTTATCGCCTCCTCTATTAATAGACCATAAAAGTGTGAGTGAATTAAAAGATTCTCCTTTACTGCGAATATTCTGGGGAATCCAATATCCTCTTCCAAACAAACTTGTACATATCGTGTAAAAGAACGTTTCTGATAATAAAACATGTCTGAGACACTGCCGATATCGCCCATAAAGTCATCTGCATCAGCGAGTAATGACATCTTTGGGGTGTTGACAAGAATGAACATCGATACTGGGAGGAATAGAGATGTTCTTGAAAAAATCAAAAAATTTGGCAATATATATGGGAGTGCCGGTTTCGTCATAGATGAAATAACTAGTGGACTGTCCGCGTTGATTAGGATTGGGCCTAATGCTAAAATGAGTTTTCCATAGATCCTGGGATTGTAATAGATATAGTATTTCTTAAAGCAATATGCTACAATCTATTCATAGGATTCCTCTGCAA
>NZ_JBNPOQ010000042.1:0-2563 GCF_050315235.1 Bariatricus sp. SGI.019
TGAATATTCCTGTGCGGTAACACCGCAAATCCGGCAGACGGGAAACCGTCTGTCCGGACTTGCGGGAACCGCTTATGCGAGTTTACTCGCGTAATGCTTTATCTAAGCCGTATACCTCTCGCATTGACCGATCATGTTCTGCATCAATGCTTGTGATATTTATTCGATAACTGTCATGGGCAATACGGTCAATGATTGCATCTGCAAGAGGACTGTCATCACCACCAAGCTGATCATACCATTCTTCGAATTCATACTGAGAGCAGAAAATCGTAGATGATTTCTTGCGTCTTCGATGAAGGAGTTCAAAGATATCCTTCTGCTCGGCTTCCGTTGGTTTTAGAAGAAGCCATTCATCAAGAATGAGAACCAGTGGGTTAGCGTATTTAGCCATGACCTTTCGATAGTTACCTTCTGTCCTTGCGATTTCCAGATCAATGAGCAGATCCGGAAGTCGGACATACTTGGTGTTGTAATACCGCTTGCATGCCTCCATGCCAAAGGCACAGGCCATGTAAGTCTTACCACAGCCTGTAGCACCGGTAATAAAAAGGTTCCGGTGTTCAGATATATACTCACAAGTTGCAAGTCGGTTAATAAGAGCCTTGTTAAGTTTGCGACCGGAAGTGTAGTTGATATCCATGATATTTGCTTCCGGCTGGTCAAATCCGGCATTACGGATCAGTCGTTTTTGACGATTATTTTTACGATTGCTGTATTCGATGTCCACCAGCATACCAAAACGGTCCTCAAAGGGTACTTCTTTAAATTTAGGATCATCCAGTTGGTTACGAAATGCATCTGCCATGGTAGTAAGGCGCATTTCAATTAATTTATCTATTGTACTCTGATTTGTCATATGTGTTTACCTCCGATAGTAATCGGCACCTCTTGTGATGCCATGTGCTTTATGTGTGGTCTTGGATTCAGTTGTTTCTGATTCCGGTTTTACAGAACCTGTTACAAGGATGTTTTTAATACTCTTGTAACTGGGCGAGGAGGTATAGGATAAAGCCTTTTTACAGGCTGCTTCAAGCAATGCATCTGAGTATTTCTCAGCAAGCTTTAGAAGTCCCATACAACTTCGGTAGGTCTGTTGTTCCACGCTTTTGGAGGTCAGTATTGCATTGACCACAGTGTACGTATTTATGCCAATCCGCTCAGCCCATTTGCGGAACCGGTCGCCGTTCCATTCCAGATATCTCTGGTGATCTTCCGGCATATGTTCCGTGATAGTGCTGTACTGCCCAGGGCGTCCTTTCAGACGACGATGGGAAGCAATGCGGTTATGGTTGTAGAAAATTTCAATAGTGGTATCTGTTACCTTCACATCAACTTTCTTTTTGATGTATTCATAAGGAACTGAGTATAGCATTCTGTCCACAGATATGTGATAATTGAACTGGACGGTGGCTGTTTTCCAGTCACTCAGTTCAAAACGGGTAGCAGGTAATGGTGCCAGCAATGGTTTTTCTTCCTCAAGAAATAAGATTCGCCGACTACCCTCTTTCTTTTGAAAGAGCCTTTGGTTGAACAGTTCGAGCTTGTCTCTGATTGCACGATTTAATTCGGCAAGGGAGAAGAACTGTTCATCCCGAAGTGCTGCTGTTATCCAGGTAGAGATATTTCCTACTGTTCCTTCAGCATTCGGCTTATCCTTGGGAGCTCTGACACGAGCCGGAATAATAGCTGTACCATAATGTTCAGCCAGTTCCTGATAAGTTTCATTAATCTGCTGGTCTCTCCATCCACCATTGTGAACAACTGCAGTCTTGCAGTTATCCGGTACGAGAATCTTAGCAACACCGCCAAAGTACTCGTACATATGGACATGAGCATTAATCCATGATTTCTGCTTCATATCCAGAAATGCTTCCACATATGCATACTGGCTGTAAGTCATTACGCCAACAAATATGTAGGCTTTGATGATTTCTCCGGTATCAGGATCAATGATTGTTGCAGGATCACCTGCCCAATCAACTTCAACCTGTTCACCAGGTTTCCGGTTGATATGCATGGTAGCACGATGTTTTTGCTCATCCTGTTGGATGTGGTAGCAGAACTGTGAATACATGAGTGGTTCTTCGCCATTGGCACGGCAATCCTCCATGTATTCAGTCCACAGGAGCTTTTTACTTACTCCGTTACGAAGTAGCTCCTTGCGGATGTAGTCGTAGTCAGGCATACGCTTGTGGGATGTGACTTGTTTTGCAGAAGGGAAGAACTTTTCTGCAAGGACAGCATCGGTGTCATTTTCATCGAGCGGCCAGGAAATATCTAATTCCGCGGCACGCTTTAACACACGATTGACTGTCTTTTTTGAAACATTGCAACTGTCGGCAATGTTTTGTTGACTGAGATTCAAGCTTTTGAGCCTGAGAATCTCTCGATATTTGGTCATAGTCATGACCTCCTTAAAATGTATTTACACCACAGGGTGCATAGTTACATTTTAAGAATTTATGATAAAGGTTTCCACCAACGGAATGGTGGTTTCCTTAAAAACGGATTTGCGGTTTCCTAAGTCCGGACAGCAGGGACACGGCCCCCGGATTATTCA
>NZ_JBNPOQ010000043.1:0-2488 GCF_050315235.1 Bariatricus sp. SGI.019
GAAACCTTGTGGGAATAAGCGGGGACCACCCCGTAAGGCTAAATACTCCTTAGTGACCGATAGCGCATAGTACTGTGAAGGAAAGGTGAAAAGGACCCCGGGAGGGGAGTGAAACAGAACCTGAAACCATATGTTTACAAGCTGTGGAACCGCATTATTAGCGGAACCGCGTACTTTTTGTAGAACGGTCCGGCGAGTTGCGCTGGCTGGCGAGGTTAAGTCCTGAAGGGACGGAGCCGAAGGGAAACCAAGTCTTAATAGGGCGTAAAGTCAGTCAGAGCAGACCCGAAACCGGGTGACCTATCCATGTCCAGGATGAAGTTGCCGTAAAAGGCAATGGAGGTCCGAACCCACATCCGTTGAAAAGGGTGGGGATGAGGTGTGGATAGGGGAGAAATTCCAATCGAACCCGGAGATAGCTGGTTCTCCTCGAAATAGCTTTAGGGCTAGCCTCATACAAGTCTTGCGGAGGTAGAGCACTGAATTTCCTAGGGGGCGTCAAAGCTTACCGAAGAATATCAAACTCCGAATGCCGCGTAGATGGTGTATGGGAGTCAGACTGCACGAGATAAGTTGGGTAGTCAAAAGGGAAAGAGCCCAGACCTGCAGCTAAGGTCCCAAAATGTGTGTTAAGTGGAAAAGGATGTGGGATTTCGAAGACAACTAGGATGTTGGCTTAGAAGCAGCCATACATTCAAAGAGTGCGTAATAGCTCACTAGTCGAGAGGTCCTGCGCCGAAAATGTCCGGGGCTGAAACACACTACCGAAGCTCAGGAATGTAATGATACATTGGTAGAGGAGCATTGAATACGGGAAGAAGCAGTACCGATAAGGAGCTGTGGACTGTATTGAAGAGAGAATGCCGGAATGAGTAGCGAGAGGAAGGTGAGAATCCTTCCGGCCGAATATCTAAGGTTTCCAGAGTAAAGCTGATCTGCTCTGGGTAAGTCGGGGCCTAAGGCGAGGTCGAAAGACGTAGTCGATGGATAACAGGTTGAAATTCCTGTACCACAATATAACAGAACTGTGGGGACACGTGTGGAGAGTATGAGCCGGGATTGGAGAGACCGGTGCAAGCGAGGTAGGAGTATGGCAGGCAAATCCGCCATGCAATCCGAAGACGTTAAGCGGACCGAACAGAAGTAGGGAAGCATATGAGCCATGCGTCAAGAAAAGCCGCTATAGTTTATATTGTGCCCGTACCGTAAACCGACACAGGTGGATGAGGAGAGAATCCTAAGGCCGACGGGAGAAGCATTGTTAAGGAACTCGGCAAAATGACTCCGTAACTTCGGGAGAAGGAGTGCCAGAGAGATCTGGCCGCAGAGAATTGGCCCAAGCAACTGTTTAGCAAAAACACAGGTCTATGCAAAACCGAAAGGTGAAGTATATGGGCTGACGCCTGCCCGGTGCTGGAAGGTTAAGAGGAGAGGTTAGCGCAAGCGAAGCCTTGAATTTAAGCCCCAGTAAACGGCGGCCGTAACTATAACGGTCCTAAGGTAGCGAAATTCCTTGTCGGGTAAGTTCCGACCCGCACGAAAGGCGTAATGATTTGGGCACTGTCTCGACAATGCACCCGGTGAAATTGAAATACCAGTGAAGATGCTGGTTACCTGCGCCAGGACGGAAAGACCCCATGGAGCTTTACTCCAGCTTGATACTGGGATTCGGTATTGCATGTACAGGATAGGTGGGAGGCAGAGAAGTGGTGACGCCAGTTGCCACAGAGCCGCTGTTGGGATACCACCCTTGCAGTATTGGATTTCTAACCAGCAGCCGTGAACCGGCTGGGGGACAATGTCAGGTGGGGAGTTTGACTGGGGCGGTCGCCTCCGAAAGGGTATCGGAGGCGCTCAAAGGTTCCCTCAGAATGGTTGGAAACCATTCGAAGAGTGCAAAGGCAGAAGGGAGCTTGACTGCGACACCGACGGGTGGAGCAGGTACGAAAGTAGGACTTAGTGATCCGGTGGTATAAAGTGGGATTGCCATCGCTCAACGGATAAAAGCTACCCTGGGGATAACAGGCTTATCACTCCCAAGAGTTCACATCGACGGAGTGGTTTGGCACCTCGATGTCGGCTCATCGCATCCTGGGGCTGAAGTAGGTCCCAAGGGTTGGGCTGTTCGCCCATTAAAGCGGTACGCGAGCTGGGTTCAGAACGTCGTGAGACAGTTCGGTCCCTATCCGGCGTGGGCGTAGGATATTTGAGAGGAGCTGTCCTTAGTACGAGAGGACCGGGATGGACTGGCCGCTGGTGTATCTGTTGAACCACCAGGTTCATGGCAGAGTAGCCAAGCCGGGACGGGATAAACGCTGAAGGCATCTAAGCGTGAAGCCCCCCTCAAGATGAGATATCCCTACGAAAGTAGTAAGACCCCTTGAAGACGACGAGGTAGATAGGGCAGAGGTGGAAGTACAGTAATGTATGGAGCTGACTGCTACTAATCGGTCGAGGGCATGACCAAGCAAGGTGATAGGTAATGGAT
>NZ_JBNPOQ010000044.1:0-1865 GCF_050315235.1 Bariatricus sp. SGI.019
CAAATAAATGTGTTTTGCTGGTAACGATGCGTCTAAAATCGCCTCAGAATATCTAACTGAAATCGATTTTTCTGCGAAATCTAGCAATGCTTTTCCATATCCTTTGTGCTGATATTCTTCCAAAACAAACAAACGATTGATGTGATTCTCGTTTATCGTTACAGTTGCAATAGGCTTTTCATTATCAAATAACAGATACCACGATTTTACTCATACTGTTTTTCCTCCCTTACCACAAAAAACATTTATTTTTTCCCAGTCATCTTTAGATCCTTTAAAAGCAGTATTCCTTTTATGATCAATAGTAGAAATGCCACAGTTATAGCATAAGCTTCTCTTGTCATTGCTAAGAATAACACTGTCAGAATGCTTAGCCCCATTGAACTACCCGTTATCATATTACGTCCTTTTTCAATTTTGAATTGTGTAAGCAGAATTTTTACTATTCCAACCGCAATAAGCGCAATAAATAAAATCCAGTAAATCAGCCGATTAAATGATGTTGTTTCCGTGTATGATAATAGATTTACCGAATATATATACCCATCAATCGGATTTGGATAAAGCGGCAGTACGATAAGTGTAATGGATAATAAATCTACAATTCCAAACAGCACGTCACACACACTTCGGATATTGGATTTATTTTCTTTTTCAGCAATAGAAAGCAACTTCTCTCCTGATAACAAATCATCAATTGTAACCGAAAAATAACTGGATATTGCTTTTAGAGAATCAATACTTGGATATCCTCTTCCTGTGTAAGCCCTCTATTTTTTCTCAATTCCTGAAGTTTTTCATGAAATTCCATAACAGAACCTCCGCATTAGTCCTCTTTCACCTGATATAACAAAACAACTGCTTTATAGATATAAAATAAACCTGTACTCAGCAAAACAGAACCCACAATATCTGTAAACCAATGGACTCCTGAAACCAATCTTCCTATTACCATAAACATTGAAAAGATAATTGCCAGAATGTAAATAGCTTTTTTAACTGCATCATTTTCTAATCTACGATTCACCTGAAAAACAAGCGTTGGTATAACACTCAATACAAGAAGCGTTGTAGATGATGGATACGAAGCTTCCATAAATCCTCCGAGAAGGACAGGTCTGTAATTGACAGGAATCATCTCAAAAATAAATTAGCAAAATATCACAATAACGTAATATATCCCCCAAAATATAATATCATAATCCACTTTAAATAAACTTCTTCTCTTAACCAATTGAACAAATCCGATTCCACCGAACAGCATACATATGAATAGTGGAACAAGTCCCAGCCAATCCGTAATAATATAGATCGTCATATGAACACCTGTTAATTCATGAAACCAACCATTAAATGCTGCGAAACCTATGTCCGTTCCGTCTTGTCCCACGGGCCGCACATCGACAATATGTAGGTTTTATCAAAACGTTTTTCTATATACGCGAGATGGTTCTCCATTCATATCATTCATCATTTGATAGAATTCGCATCCATATTTTTCATACAATCCTTCATGATTCGTTGAAATAAAAACTTCACTAACATTCTCAGACTTTGCAATCCTTTCAATCTCCGCGAATAGTTGCCCCGCGTAATGGTGCCCTCTTCTCTGCGGAAATGTATAAACCCATCCAATCCAAGGTGTCAAATCAGTTGGCTGAATATCATCTTTCTCTGCGTAAGTACAAAAAGATACCAATTCATCACCATCTACAAGGAGCAACACTTTTACATTTTCGCCTACATAGTCTTGTAGTTCTCCGTTCTTTAGCAACTTATACAAAAATTGACCGGCACTCCAATCGCTCTTTCCAATCTCAGCGAGCCAGTACTCCTGACGGTCGCTTGAAAAATAATTAATTACT
>NZ_JBNPOQ010000045.1:0-1798 GCF_050315235.1 Bariatricus sp. SGI.019
ATAACTTCTCGGAATCTCAATGAATGAGATTCCAAGCGAAAATTGACAACTGAATATCGTGCAGGAAAAGAAATTTGCGAGAAATGGACATAAACATTGGACATAGAGGATACTATGCCTTGAAAAATTTTATGGAGTCGTTTAAGATAACATTATTAAGAGGCCAATCTTAATAATGAATCTTGAAATGCCTCGACTGACGGCATTTCCCAGGCATCAAGATGTTGTAGCATCATGATGCCGTAGAGGCGGCAGTACCACATCTTCGTAGAGCGGTGCCTGCCGTCTTCTAATTTATAGTCTTCTTTCTCACGTTTGTTAGAACGTTCCACGGAAGTTCTTCCGTCATATTCCTTTTTCCATGCTTTACTGTCTCTTGGCGGTATGTTAAATAACCTTGGATTGTTATCGGTAAAGATATGTACGGTTCTGCCGTATTTCGCTGGTGAACAGGGATGCTCACAGAAGCAGCCACGTTGCCGGTTCGATTTAGGACATCGGTATTTTGCCCGGTGTTTGGCAGTCTCATATCCATCTTTATGCATACGTAAGCCCATCTTGCAGATTGGGACACCGTCATCGTCAATGGTGAAGTCGTCTTTGTAAGTGAAATGCCCGGTATGTCCGGGATTCAAGTCGATAAAAGGCGTGATATTTTCCCGTTTGCAGTATTCATAAATAGCGTAAGCGTCATGAGCAGAATCCAGAAGGAGCTTTTCTATGTGGAACTCTGGAAGATATGCTTTCATGGTGAAAAAGGAATGGAGAAAAGAAAGCATGTCATGCCGGGAAGCACGCTCTAAAATAGGAAAAACGGGAAGGTCACTGTGTGAATTGGAAGCCACATACATGTAGAGATGGTAACCGAAGAAATAGGATTCCCGGTGAGAGTCCCATCCCCAGTTACAGTCGGGCTGGGAATAATGACGTTTACAGTTACAGAAAGAACAGCCATTCTCCCTGCAACCGCAGATCCGTTTTTTTCGCTGCTGTGCTGCGGTACGGACAGGAGTGCCGTCCCCGGCAAGAGCCAGATGTTCAGGATCGATCAACCCCTTGCGGATGGAAAGATCCAGAAATTGCTGCTTATAAAGATGGAAAATGAGAGAAAAAGGATTCTCTGGTTTTAAGTGCAAGCGTTCCAGCAAAGGGAGAAGTTTGGAAGCTATGCTGGAAGAATCGCAGGGAGTCTTATCGCCTTTCTTTTTTCCCTTGGGCGGTTTCATTTTAGGGAAACGGTCTTTCGGTGAAAGGTTGTTGGAGTCATCCTGCCAGATACGGGAAAAGAAATCATAAAAAGTGCCGACACCAGGAGTATCTCCGAAAGGGAATCCGCTGAGGATGGCATAAAGAGGAGTTTCCCTGAGCATGCGGCACCAGACAGTGATGGAAGTTACTTTCAGCTTTAAAGCAAGCAGGTAGGAGCGCAGCATACAGGATGGGAGCCGTGGTTCCGGTCCGAAAACAGAGTAGCAATCCTGCATCAGAGAATCCGTCTGGGAAAGATCAAGATACCAGAACTGCACGATATAATCCCAGGTGCTTTTGGAAAGCACAAAGGGGTCAGGATAGAACTTAAGGAAATCGGATACAAAAGTATCCTGATAGGCGGCATGTCCGCCGGGATTACAAGGTAACAAAAAATCGCCTCCAGTCGATTGAAATAAAATATAATCAATCGGCTTCGCCGCAAATTTTGAGCGATTTGTCAAGCGTTTTTTGCAAAAAAGTGGGTGATTTTTTGAGATAAGGGTCGGAAAGCCTTATAAAATCAGGGCTGAAGATTCCGAGAAGTTAT
>NZ_JBNPOQ010000047.1:0-1685 GCF_050315235.1 Bariatricus sp. SGI.019
TCCTCGCTGTTATGAAGTGACCTCTTGTCAAGAGTAAATTTTGCATTAAGAAGCTTTCCCCTAACAATTATCACATTTGTTGATTGACAGCATCTGGAAAGAGCCAGATTTAACAGTTCCCGGCATTTGGCCACTCTGTTATTCGTGGATTGGCTACCTACAGGCTAATGGTCCGCCGTGAGTTCTGCTATCTTTCTACGTGGATCACGATTTTTTCGTGCCAACAAAGCGAGGACGCGAATAACTCGAACCTTTAAAGTTATTTTGGCTCCTCCCAGATACTGTCAATGGTTTACTAGTTACTTTTTTGACAGCAGAAATCTGCAGTTTACTGCTTATTTCTGCTTGTTTGCCCAATTCATCATGGGCAGATGGCTGTCAAGAGCCTGCCGCTAATGCGGTGCGTAGCGCTCTTGACTGACAGATGAGCATGATGTACTTATACAGCCCTTACGCTGATATTGTCCGTCATCATTCCCCATACAAAACATGCCAGTTCTCTTGCTATTGCTGCTACTGCTACATTTCTTGCTTTACCATGTCTTATAAATTTATAGTATCGACTTCGCAACCTTGTATTCGCCTTATCAGCATACGCGATTACTTCTGCCGTATTACCATTCTGTCTTGCTTTCAATGCTTTGGATTTATGACCTATCGTTCCCTTACAAATTCCTCCTGCCGCTTCCACCAATAACTGTCTCAAATGACTATTCCCTGCTTTGGACAGACTGGTTCTGTTAGTCTTTGGTCCACTGGAATCCTCTCCTGGTGCTAGACCCAAGTAAGCTGCATAGATATTTCCTTTTGCAAATCTTTTAAAATCACCGGTTTCTACAATCAGTGATAATGCTGTATGCGTTTGAATCCCAAGAAAACATTCCAGTTTTTTTACCTTTTCTGCATATTTTTCCTGGGCTGCCAGTTCTTCAATCCTCTGATCAAGTCTATCTATTTTTGCAGTTTGTTCTTCATATGAAATCATATATTCATCCAACACTTCACGGTACAATGCAGAAAGTTCTAGTTTTTTCAACCACTTCCAGTGAGCAATTGTCCATTTACTTTGGGCATAGTGGTGCCCATGACGTAAGCAAAATGCGCTAATCTGCTGTTTTATCTTCTTTAACGCTGTTTTGTGATCATCTCTCATACGAATATATTCCTTTACAGAATCATCATCTTCAGTTGGAACATACACCGCATGGTAACCTCCATAAGACAAGCATTGTGCAATCATCCTTGCGTCTCTGGCATCTGTTTTTACACGAACTCCTTGTGGTGTCAACATAGTAGTTGGTGCAAGAATCACACATTTAACGTTTGCTGCTGTAAGCTGATTATAAAGAGAATATCCAAGACATCCTGCTTCATATCCGCATTGAATATCATACTGATTATCAACACCGAGTTTCATTTTTAAATTCTCAATAAACATCAAAATATTTTTGTAATCTGGTGTTACATCAACCGTTGCAAAAATCCTGTCGTCTTCTCCAATAATTGGCTCCATTGCGCATAAAGTATAATTTGTACTATGGACATCCATCCCGATTCGTATTATTCTTTTCATATAAGTGGCCTCCTTTTGTATGCGGTAATCCCTGTTACCATTAATCTTGTCAATTAACAGTTTACAGGTAAATCCACGAACCTACAAACGTGAGGTCACTTCATATTATCTT
>NZ_JBNPOQ010000048.1:0-1572 GCF_050315235.1 Bariatricus sp. SGI.019
CCCGGCGGTTCGATTTCTAGCCCGAAAACGGGCATAACAACTATATTTCGTCCAGACATGGACATGAATTCAGTCTGGAAACAGACATACTTTATGCAGAGAGCAGACGCAATGCTTCTTTCCTGATATTGATCGCCGCATTCACATCCCTGTCGTTTATATAACCACACTCACATCGATATACTCTCTCTGACAATGGTAATACCTGTTTGACCTTTCCACACTTACTGCACCTTTTGCTGGATGGAAAGAACCTGTCCACCTTTACAAGCTGTCCTCCACGGTCTTCCAGCTTATAACTAAGCATGTTCAGCAACATCCCATAACCGTTATCCGCAACACTCTTCCCGAAATTCAGACTCCTGCTCATTGCCTTCATGTTCAGATCCTCGACGGCAACCACATCATACTCATCCGCCAGTTTTCGACTCAACTTATGATGAAAGTCTCTTCTCTGATTTTTGACCTTCTCATGGCAAAGTGCCACCTTTTTCTTTTGTTTCCGATAATTCGAACTTCCACACTTACAACGTGACAGCTTTCGCTGCTCTCTGTTCAGCCGTTTTTCAGACCTTCGGTAGTAATCCGGATATTCGCATTTACTTCCATCGGAAAATACTGCCAGCCCATGCATCGCATAATCAATACCGATAACCTTCAGTTCTCTTCCTTCTCTGTCCCGGACTTGGTTTTCATCCGCACAGTATTCAAAAAGGATACTGACGTAGTACTTCCCTGAAGGTTGTCTTCTCACTGTCACAGCCTTTATCCCGAACCCTTCCGGAATCTGTCTGTGGATCTTCGCCTTTACGACACCGGCTTTTGGGAGTTTGATTCCGTTCTCAAGAAGTCGAATATTCCCATTCACCAGATTCGTAGTATATGCATTTCGGCTATGATGCTTTGACTTGAATTTCGGAAACCCAATCTCCGGACGTTCAAAAAAATTCCTGTATGCCCGTTCCAGATGGAGCTGCACATTCGCCAGGGCAAGAGAATCCACTTCCTTCAACCACGAAAATTCTTTTTTATATGCTGCCGGTGTCGTCTTCAGCATCTTCCCGGTCTTCTTATATTCTTCCATCTTATCCGACAGCATCTGGTTATAGATGAATCTACAACTTCCGAATGTCTTCGCAAACAATTCTTTCTGTTCTTCCGTTGGATAAATGCGGAATTGGAAGGCTTTATTACTCTTTCTCATGTTTCTCACCCTGTGTTTTAATGTATTCCCTGATCACTTCGATTGGTGCTCCACCGGCTGTTATCAGACAGAAACTCTGACTCCAGAAAGTTTCCTTCCACAGCTTTTTACGAATCGCTGGGAATTCTTTCTTCAGGAGTCTGCTGCTGGCACTCTTGTAAGCATTGATAAACTTGCTGAGTTCACTCTTTGGCTGAGCCCGGAACATCACGTGGATATGATCACCGTCATGATTCCACTCATCCACCTCAATGCCATACCTGGGTGCGATATAAGAAAAAATTTCCCTGGCACGGTCAGAAACAGTATCATCAAAGACATCCCGTCGGTATTTTACAACCAAAATAAGGTGATAATACAACAAAAAA
>NZ_JBNPOQ010000049.1:0-1560 GCF_050315235.1 Bariatricus sp. SGI.019
TCAGGTAATGTCATTAACTTAAGAAAATTTCGATTATTGTAATAAGTGTTCAGATTAGCTTTCTTGAAAAATCACAAGATTTACGCATAACAAATAAACAAACCAAAAGTCTGCTTTTTGCCAGCTATATTCATTTGAATAATTTTTTATCCTATACGGTATGCGAAACTAACCCATCGTTTCTTTATTACTCGACGCTGATATTGTCGGTGTGGTCTTTGGGGCGATAGTTCTTTCTTAATCAGACCTTCAACATCTATCGTTACAAATGTCTGGCGCAGATAATGCCTGCATATTTGAATTGCCATTGTGTAGTTTAATTGGTATGTGTACTTACGGTTTCTTTCTTCCAGTATGATATTTGCTAAAATAATTTCACAAAAATTATACAGGATCAGTTTTGCGTAAATTTCCTGACAGATATATTCCACATTTTTAGAGTGAAGATTTGTCAGGCCAATCGTATATTTCAGCTCACGGAAAGAAGTTTCGATTCCCCATCGCATATGATAAAGTTCCTTGATCTTTTCAGGTGGGAATTCTTCTTTATCCAGGTTGCTGGCTATACATTCATAAACTCCATTTTCCAGCTGAAACTGTGTGAGTCTGAGATGAAGTGTATAAAACAAATTCTCAGAATCAAGAAAGTCAAATGGCGATGAATTTGAGAGATATTTATAACCTTTCGTTTTATAAAACTTTTGTTTACGGGTCAT
The DNA here is from genome assembly GCF_050315235.1 of Bariatricus sp. SGI.019. Lineage (NCBI taxonomy): Bacteria > Bacillati > Bacillota > Clostridia > Lachnospirales > Lachnospiraceae > Bariatricus > Bariatricus sp. SGI.019. The sequence goes on from NZ_JBNPOQ010000049.1 coordinate 717, forward strand.
AATCAGTTCGATTTCTTCGTCAAATTCACAGGATACCGGCAAGGAAAGGCTTCCAGAAATGCTGCCTTTTTTCGAGGTATCTTTAATCCGGATTAGATAAAAGAGACCACGTTCCTGAATATTTGCAAAAATGTTATAAGTTTCGTATCCACGATCTGCCATAATGATAGTCTTCTGATTTGCGGTCAGCTTTTTAATCATTTCAATCATGGCAGAGGATTCATTTTCTTCATAAGGCTCCTGAATCAGAGCATCGACATATCGCCTGCTTTGGAGGTCATACAAGGCATTAAGATGCAGTTGATTAAAACCAAAAGTTCCTTCTTTACCAGCAAAATACGTGTGTGGATTTAGTGGATCACGAAATATATTCAAGTCAGAACCATCACAGGCAAGTAACTGATAGCCTTGGTATTTTTTGTTACATAATATCTGCTCATGAAATTTGTGAAATAAATGTTCCATGGTATCTGGTTTCAATTTGTTCCTTTGCTTTATGAAACCAGAACGGGTTATTTGATTCAGATCATAATTAAAATATTTATGTAATTCTGAATTAAGTGAACCACCTTCCATAGTAAGTAGAAAGTTTATTGTCGAGGTAAAGTTCATCTTCCGATTTCTGGTAAAATCATGCCCGGGATTTTTGACGTAATCTTCTATCTGACTGGACATGCTGGAAATGGCAGCGTTGAGTTTGTTACGGACATAATCAGCGTAAAAGTTCATTAGCAATTCCTCCTAAAATGTATTTATTCAAGGAGGCTTCGCCACATTTTTTCTGACATTTGTCAAGACCTTTTTCTGTTTTATTTTATAAATTTTCTTAAGTTAATGACATTAC
>NZ_JBNPOQ010000050.1:0-1363 GCF_050315235.1 Bariatricus sp. SGI.019
TATAATGGTCTCATAAATTAAGACACTTTTTCGGACAGTTTTTAATGAATCTGATATACTTAAACCAGTATGAAAGAAAGGATCCATTATCATGTCCAGACAAAGAAGAAATTTCAATGCCAAATTCAAATCAGACCTTGTAATTGAGCTGCTTAAGGGTGAGAAAGATCTCAATACCCTTGCAACTGAAAATAACATCCAACCAAATCTGCTCCGCAACTGGAAAAAAGAGTTCTTGAACAATGCTTCGGTTGTGTTCGACGACAAGCGTGAGGAAAACCTCAAAGAAAAGCTTGCCGAAGAGCGTAAGGAGAAAGCGGAGTATGCCAAAAAGGTTGGTCAGTTAACCATGCAGGTTGACTGGCTCAAAAAAAAATCTGAAGAAATTTGTGGACCTGACTACGAGAGTAAGTTTAGTCCAAAACCTTTTGACGACTAAGGAAATTCCGGCTTCCGTAGGTGCCATGTTGCTTGACATCAACCGTACAAGCATTTATTACAAGGGCGCCCCTATTTCAGATGAGGAACTGGCCTGCAAAGAGATCATTGATCATCTCCATACAGATAATCCCACTTGGGGCGCAAGACAAATGTCTGCACAGTTAAAAGCCCGTGGTTACCAGGTTGGGCGCCGCAAGGCAAGACGCTACATGAATGAGATGGATATTTACCCGATTTATCCAAAGATGAATCTTTCCAAGCGAATGCAGCAGGCGAAAGTATGTCCATATCTTCTTCGTAATGCGGTCATAGACAAGCCAAATCAGGCATGGTCTATTGACATTACATATATCCCGATCAAGCGCGGATTTCTGTATCTGACAGCCGTGATCGACTGGTATAGCCGTTGTATTGTCGGCTGGGAAGTGGATGACACACTTGATACCAGAATGGTTATCAGTGCCCTGAAAAAAGCTTTCAAAGTGGCAAAACCTCAGATCCTGAATTCAGATCAGGGTTGTCAGTTTACAAGTCAGCAATACATTGACTTTGTAAAGGAAAACGGCATCCGTCAGAGTATGGATGGAAAAAGCCGCTGGGCAGACAACATCATGATTGAGCGCTGGTTCCGCAGCTTCAAGTATGAGGAAGCCTATCTGACACAGTACAACAACATCAGGGAAGCAAGAGCTGCTATCGGACAGTATATCCACACCTACAACTTTGAACGATGCCATTCTGCACTTGATTACCAAACACCGGCTGAATGCTACTATCCGGCAATGTTGATGCCATATGTAGCTTAGCATATATTGGATCTGGGGAGTGCTCCACTGTTCTCTCCATGTTCCTTGTAACTTGTTCACCATATCAGTTCATTATAAAAATCTTAGATTTTTGTCTTGACAACTGAGCCACTATA
>NZ_JBNPOQ010000051.1:0-1168 GCF_050315235.1 Bariatricus sp. SGI.019
ATACCATCAACACACCAACCAAAGATGGTTATGTGTTCAGTATGTCCATCCGCGGAGCCACTCAGGAATTAAAGGACTTTGTATTAGATGAATCCGATTATATATGGCTCGGGAACGAATACAAGAGAAAATCCAGATACTACCCACGTACCATTAAAGTCACTGGTGTTAGTGGCAAAAAATCAGAAAAACAAGTAGATGAAAAACAGGTCGTATTCTGGAGTGAAAAATATGCAAAAAAAGCAAAAGCCGAACGTGAAGCGGCACTTGCAAAAGCCAGAGATCTTGCAGCACATCCCGGAAACTATACTCGTGCTACTTCTTATGGCGCAGCTAAGTATGTGAAAAAAGTAGAATACGACAATAAAACTGGCGAAATCCTTACAGCCTCCTCTATCCTGGATATCGATGAAGACAGAATTCTTGAAGAAGAAGCGCTGGACGGTTACTATGTACTGGTAACAAGTGAAATGGAAGAATCTGATGACAAGATCATCGATATGTATCGCGGACTTTGGAAAATCGAAGACTCTTTTAAACTTACAAAAAGCGAACTGGAAGCGAGACCAGTATACGTATGGACGAAAGAACATATCGAAGCCCACTTCTTAACCTGCTTTGTTGCACTTACGCTCATGAGAATCCTGGAAATGAAACTCGAAAACAAGTACAGTTCAGGACGAATCATCGAATCACTTTCAAAAGCAGAATGCGATCTTCTCCAACAGAATTATTATTACTTTGTTTATTATGATGAAGTATTAAAAGATATCGGAAAAGTAACTGGAATTGACTTTTCAAAGAAAATCCGAACACTGGGAGACATCAAACAAGAACTGGCAAATACAAAAAAGAAATAAATCAACAGCGTACTTACGCAGAAACCTTCCTTATTCTGCTTGATTAACAGTTTATCTATCTTGGTTCCGTTGTCAAGAATGCAAAGCACCAAAGGCCTGTTCTTGACAACGGAACCAAGATAGATATCATACAGACAAGCAGAACAAGGAATAGAACCGCCATAGTATGACCAAAAAAATTTCACTTTTTTCATTCCAAAGGAAAAAACGCCATGAAAATATGACAAAATGGCAAACCCGCCAGGCCCTGTATTTATTGGGCTTGACGGGTATTTTATACTTATTTTCTTGCAAAAGTCAGGATATAG
>NZ_JBNPOQ010000052.1:0-794 GCF_050315235.1 Bariatricus sp. SGI.019
CTTATAAAACCGTGCTTCATCCTGACGATGCTGTCTCTCCACTTTCCCATTATGTCTTGGGGTTGCTATCTGGATCCGGTGATATAAGATTCCCAGTTCCTCCAACGCTTTCTCAAACATGGTGAGGTGTTTGCTCTTAATCACCAACAGCCGATTTGTGAATTCACATCCATTATCCGTCTGAACTTCTCGAATCGGAAACGGTGCGTGCTGTATTAGTTTGAGCAAAAAATCTTTTGAACTATAGGTACTATGCTCATCATACATCTCTCGGTATGTCCATCTGCTACACTCATCTACTGCCGTATACTGGTAATACTTTCTTCCATCTGTCACACAGTAAGATGGCACATATTTTACATCTATCTGTATTTTCTGCCCTGGATAATCGGCTCGTTGATACGGTTTCAGTTTGCGTTTCTTTTTCTTCTTTTTGTCTGGTTTTAAAGCCTTTAAACGCCTTACAACTCGTTTGAAACCTCCATAGCTTCGGGTATATCCATCTTTCTCTATTAAATCCTGATATGCCAGAAGCAGATCTGTCCATTTGTATTTTTTCAGTCGGCGCCGGATTTGGCGAAGCTCCTGTTCCGTATGACTTCCTGGAGAAGTCTTGGGTCTGTGACTTCGATCCTCCAGGCTTGCTAAGGTTCCGTCGTACCGTGAAATCCATTTATAAACCGTTTTACGGCTCACACGGTAACGGATTGCCGTTTCGGTTACAGAATGTTTCTGTGCATACTTAACCATGCGTTGACGTTGGTATTTCTGTTGTGATAAGATTGACATACAAG
>NZ_JBNPOQ010000053.1:0-749 GCF_050315235.1 Bariatricus sp. SGI.019
CTTATTGGATTTGAAATCTCGCTTCAGAAGATCATCCGATTTACGCGCTTCCCGATCAGCTCTGGTAATACCATTTGGCTTACGCTTTGGCCGATGGCTAAGGCCTATTTCATCCATAACCCTGTAGACAGTTCGCTCACTGGGGATTTTGAGTCCTTCCAGATTCTTAAGGAGAAGTGCCTGATACATGCGAATACGCCCATAGGTATCATTGCATTCATCCTCAGAATTAATCGCTCTCATAGCATCAGCGAGATCCTGATATTTCCAGGGACGATCTTTAATAGCAAGATATTTGTAAAAACCCTGGCGGCTGACACCGAGCATCCGGCAATAGAATGAGAGTTTCCCCTTAATCACGCCGTCTTCCGTTTTTATGGCAATGAACTTCATTCTTTGGTTCTTGCTGACTTCCGACGGCTGGCTGCGAAAAAAGCACTTGCTTCCTCGAGAAATTCATTTTCCTCTTTCAGACGCCGGATTTCTTTATCTTGATCCTTAACGCGTTTGCGGAGCATCGCAAGCTCCTCAGCAAGACTCATCGCACTTTCTGGAGTATGTGCACCATCGCCAATATCCAATGTGCCTACTCTAACTGCTTTCAGCCATGTATGGATAGTTCCCTCCGGGATACCTAATTCTTTAGCAGCTTTAGCACCACCTATTTCTTTTGCTAACTTAACTGCCTGTACTTTGTATTCATGGTCATATTTACGTGCCATTTTGAGTACCTCCTTATTCTCTTGATT
>NZ_JBNPOQ010000054.1:0-688 GCF_050315235.1 Bariatricus sp. SGI.019
ACCAGATGTTATCACCTGTTGTCATGGCTTTATCGGCAACTGTGATGACACGTCCAAGGTCGAACTGCTTTTTGATTCGTCCAAAGTTCGGACGATAAGTGAGACAGTCGTTCGTGTTTCCTGGAAAAAGTTCGTAAGTAATCGGGAGTGCATTGTTATCCATGAAAAGTCCCATCTGTACGATTGGATTTGGACGATGCTCCTTGCATACTCCTTTACGAAGGAAGTCAGTCTGGTTATCTGTTTCAAAGTAATAATTCGTCACATCATAGTAGATAAGGCTGGTATCTCTTCCATAGTTTTTCTTGATTCTGTCGTTCATCCACACTTGAAGGCTTTCCTTGTGTTTGTGAAAGAAATCCAAGCATCTGTAAACGTCATCAAGGGAGTAATTACTTTTTTCGAAGAACCATTCACGGTTGTCAAAAGAAGCTTTTTTTGAAGCAGGAGCAAGGATTCTGGAATAAACCAGCATCTTCATGATCGTGTTGGCATCGTATTTTTCCTTGGTATAGCGTTGACGGTGAATGAGGAACTTATCAATTTCAAGTTCATGATAAATCTTACTAAGAGCAGCGTAACCAAAGTTTTTTCGTAAGCTGTCACCGACGCACAAGCGGTCAGAATCATAGAAAGTGAAGTTGATAGGAGCTTGTTTTGCTCTTTTCTCCTCATTTAATTGATCGAC
>NZ_JBNPOQ010000055.1:0-647 GCF_050315235.1 Bariatricus sp. SGI.019
TGCGGTCCGAACCCCGCCGTGCACGCACGGCGGTTTGGGCTCTTCCGTTTTCGCTCGCCGCTACTCACAGAATCACTGTTGTTTTCTCTTCCTCCGGCTACTTAGATGTTTCAGTTCACCGGGTTCCCTTCCTGACGTTATGGATTGGCGTCAGGATAACTGAGGTCTGCTCAGTTGGGTTTCCCCATTCAGATATCTCCGGATCGTAGGATATTTGCTCCTCCCCGAAGCTTTTCGCAGCTTATCACGTCTTTCATCGGCTCTTAGTGCCAAGGCATCCACCATACGCTCTTTCTAGCATGACCAACTAACTCAGAAAGCGGATGCTGAAATTTCAGGACTGCCGTTGAATGCTTGCATTCATAAGGCTGTTCTGGGATTTTAGCAGACATTTGCGGAGCAAATGACATCGACAAGACCGTTGGTCTTGGAGATGACCCGCTCCCGCACGGGGTGCTTTCTTCGTCGACACCAGTATAGCGTTACTGGCGTTGGTTCTAGGTCAATTTTTTTCATTCGTTTTCTTCGAATTGTGTTGTAATCATTATCTCATTACTCTGTTTATAACAATTACCTCGGATGTCTTGATTAAGATATTTATCTTATCATTTCTATTTCTTATATGCAATTTTCAAGGTACATATTGA
>NZ_JBNPOQ010000056.1:0-502 GCF_050315235.1 Bariatricus sp. SGI.019
CTGTCATTCTCTCCTCTGGTACTCAGGAAGATACTTTTACACCCTTCCTGCAGCTGTGCTCCCGGTTCTTCCTCACATTGTTTTGTAAATGTATACCGGTACTTTTTCTTTCCAAACGGATCGAAGTCACAGATAAAAATCACATACACTTCCGGCAGTTCCGTATAATCGCTGCCACTTAGCAGCAGCTCCATGTCAATCTGCCCGTGATAATATCGTACCCTTTTCCCTAGTTCTGCTTTCTTTGCGACCTGCATCTCCACGTTATAACGAGTGTTATGTTCGTTCTTGGCGTAGACATCCAATCGAACACCTTTATATTCCGGGTGATAGACGATACTCTTTTCTTTACTCACTTCCACCCGCTCGATGGGAAAACCTAACGCAAGTTCCAGAAATCTTTTACAGTTTTCTTCCTCCATCATCACTGCGCCAAACATGAAATTGTCCTTGAGCGTAAGCTCTTTTAGTTGCTTCTTTCGCTTCATATATATCCTCCACA
>NZ_JBNPOQ010000057.1:0-446 GCF_050315235.1 Bariatricus sp. SGI.019
AAACGGAAGCTGTTTTAGAAATGTTATTAGAACTAATGAAGGATCTGGGCGAGATCCCGGATGAACTTCGGAACAGGATTACGAGTGAAAAAGATCTGGAAACGTTGAAGAAGTGGCACAGATTAGCCGCAAGATCCGAATCCTTAGATGAGTTTTTGGAAAAGATGTAATATGTAATTTCTTATAATTAATATCAATCATATCTATGACTGGATGCTGTAGGGCGCAGTGCTTTGCAGCATCTGGTGACTGTAACACAAATCAGGCCGAATCAGGCAAAATATCAGTTTAAGAGGTGCGGAGGAATCCTATATTAAGTTGCTGTATTAAATGCTTAAATTATATAGTGTGGAAAGAGCTTGCCAGTATTGCTGTTCGAGGTCTGCGAAAGCTATAGTATTTCTTAAAGTAATATGCTACAATCTATTCATAGGATTCCTCTGCAG
>NZ_JBNPOQ010000058.1:0-443 GCF_050315235.1 Bariatricus sp. SGI.019
CCACTTGAAAAATGTGTAACTGACATCACAGAGATCAAGGCTAAAGATGGAAAACTGTATGTTTCAGCTATCTTTGACTGCTTTGATTCCAGTGTCCTTGGTCTGGCGATGGAAACCAACATGAAAGCAACTTTGTGTGAGCATACCCTGGATAATGCCTATCTTGCATATCCTAATCTGCGAGGCGCCATTTTACACTCTGACAGAGGAACACAATATACCAGTGAAACCTATCGTAAGGCTCTGGCAAAATACGGTATTATTCAAAGCATGAACAGTGCTGGTGGCAGGTGCCATGATAATGCCCGATGTGAAAGCATGTGGGCCAGAATGAAAAGCGAGCTTCTCTATGACCGCTACAATACGGAAACTATGACCACAGAGGAACTGAAGGTTCTCATTTGGAGATATTTCATCAGTTACTGGAATAACAGGAGGATCTG
>NZ_JBNPOQ010000059.1:0-363 GCF_050315235.1 Bariatricus sp. SGI.019
TGCAATTTCGTGACCGGACTGATTCACCGAGAAATTTGGATAATTTCTCGATTCAGCAGTCCTTTCGAATTTGGTCTGTAACCAAATTCTCACACGGAATTGCAGTTCTTTTTTCTGTAACGGATTCTAGTGCTTGGATAAACGGATACAGACCAACCGATCCAACTCCCTTGCGCCTGACATTCTCAATCACGGAATGAACTCATCTGGGGGAATTCCTGGCGCGAAGCGCAATGGGGAACGATGTTTTTATACTATTCATCATTATTTCAATGGAAGAATCAGCAGGAATCCTCCCGGATGAGGAAGTTTCGGACTTGGGGAATGTCAGGCGAGAAGATGGATGGAATGGTTGCCGTTCGT
>NZ_JBNPOQ010000060.1:0-358 GCF_050315235.1 Bariatricus sp. SGI.019
TGCCAGATTTAAAAAGTTAATACAGATGGGCTTATAGCTCAGCCGGTTAGAGCGCACGCCTGATAAGCGTGAGGTCGGTGGTTCGAGTCCACTTAAGCCCATACCTTTTAACATAAATTGTATAAATGGGGGATTAGCTCAGTTGGGAGAGCGCCTGCCTTGCAAGCAGGAGGTCACGAGTTCGAATCTCGTATTCTCCACTTGATAATCAAAGGGCATCTGATGTTGCCCACAGATGTTTGAATCAAGCTTACTTGAATGAAAACATCTGGGTGGTAACAGAAGGATATCTGTAAGATATCCGCGAGCGAAAAGCTTAGCTTTGAGCTCTCAGATGACTAGGTAAAACATTTGATTA
>NZ_JBNPOQ010000061.1:0-308 GCF_050315235.1 Bariatricus sp. SGI.019
ATCAAAGTAACTAACCAACTTATGGAACGTAAAGGCGTTGTAGAATTAGTTACGCAAATGTACTCAGAATACTATAAACCAGCCGATATAGCCAAAGCTGTCGGGATTAATGTCGACTCAGTACGAAAAATCCTAAAAGAGAATAACGTGTATATTCGGAAAAGCTGGGAGTATCCGAGAAAGTGAAAGAACACAAAAGAAGTTCCTGCGGTAGGAACATTACACCCCATGCAGGAACTTCGATATTTAAATGATATCAAATCAAAGACATAATGTCAATGATTTGCCCATTCTTCGTAATAAACAAT
>NZ_JBNPOQ010000062.1:0-296 GCF_050315235.1 Bariatricus sp. SGI.019
TGTATAGGTGTCAATGATTGGTAACACTTCACCCCTCATATAATGTCAAGGGAAAGGTGGAGATTCCTAAAAGGAATACTACCTGACCTTGACATTATCCTTCATGATATACTGGTTCACGGCGGCAGCACTCTATGCTGTCGCCCTTGGCTATTCTAAAACATAACATTTTGATACATTCTTACAACGGTATTCGGACTTCTCATTCCTAAACACGTTTTTATATAGTTGTTTGATTTCTTCTGATATACTGCAAGCTGTTTTCGTCCATCTTCCAGATTATACATCCGCATTTG
>NZ_JBNPOQ010000063.1:0-267 GCF_050315235.1 Bariatricus sp. SGI.019
CTAAAAAGCTTAAGTTTGGTTTTACACAAACTTTAGCGTTTAGACGCTTCGCAGTTCTTCGTGAGGTTCTTTCGAACTTAGAACTGTCGAAGCATCATTAAGTTCGTTCCAGGTCAAGAAAACTACTAGCTTTCTTATCCCTTTTACTGTTTTAAGGTCGACATCTAAATGTCTCGTTCTGAATTTTTCTCTTAAAGAAATCTTCAGGGTTGTTGTCTATTGTTTAATTATCAAGGTTCTTTGTTTTGTTGTCTCATTCGCGACAGC
>NZ_JBNPOQ010000064.1:0-227 GCF_050315235.1 Bariatricus sp. SGI.019
GGAAGTACCAGGAGAACTTGTAAGTTTCCTGAACTTTGTGAAAGCTGACCTGAGCGAAAGTGAAACAGATTTTGAGGATGATTTTGTAGAAAAGCTTCAGAATACGATACGCAGAATCAAATCCAATCGTGAAATGGAGGAGCGTTTTATGATCTTTGAAGAGATGTTGAGGGATGAACGCGCAGAGGGAAAGGCAGAAGGAATAGCAGAAGGAAAAGCAGAAGGAA
>NZ_JBNPOQ010000065.1:0-205 GCF_050315235.1 Bariatricus sp. SGI.019
GCGAACGGCAACCATTCCATCCGTCTTCTCGCCTGACATCCCCCAAGTCCGCAACTTCCTCATCTGGGAGAATTCCTGCGCGTCATGCAGAGGGAAAGATCATAGTAAAGATATTGTCAAAAAACTGGCAGAATAACTAACTGATTCTTCCATTGAAATAATGATGAATAGTATAAAAACATCGTTCCCCATTGCGCTTCGCGCC